>NZ_JBGVMC010000262.1:0-3808 GCF_045124615.1 Succinivibrio sp. | reverse complement strand
CCTTAGCAGGAGTACCAATACGGCGTGGCTTTGCAACAGGTTTTGCCTGATCATTTTCAGCTTTAGCCTTTTTGTGTTTTGGCTCTCTTACGGCATTTTGATTTTCTTCAATGTTTGAAGCTTTGCTCTGACGCTGCTTATTCTGCTTTTGTGCTTTTACCTGATCTTTTTCCTGATCCTGTTTTTTGTTTTTAGGCTCATTAGTACGCTCGTTCTTCTCATTACGTGAAGGACGCTCATTCTTACCGTTTTTGCCTTTGTTCTGACGCTTTGCATTGTCAGCCTTATTCTGCTGGTTGTTACGGTTTTTGCCTTTAGAATTCTTAGAATTCTTGTTGCGAACAGGCTCTTTCTTTTCATCTGATGAGAACAGTGAACCGAAGAATGACATTACAGAGGATAAAAGTGAAGGGCTGTTATCCTTGGCTTTCTTCTGATTCTTATTCTGCTTCTTAGATGAAACCTTAGGAGTAGAGATAGTTGAAGAAAGAATATCTGCATTGATTGCAGGAGTATCGCTTGACTCTCTGTTTGACTGAGCATTATCAACGATCTTCTTGAGCATTGGATTTTCAAGGAAATTTTCAGATTTCTGACGGTTTTCCTTGTCAAGATCTCTTAAAACCTCAAGAGAATTGATATTGCTTTCCTTGCTCAGAGGAGTCTGGATGCAACGGTTAACCTGATATTCCTGTGGCATATATGTCTTTTCAGGAATAATGGTGATTCTGGTCTTTGTACGCTCTTCAATTGCGGCAAGTGCAGCTCTCTTCTCGTTAAGGATAAAGGTTGCAACCTCAACTGATGCGATAGCAAATACGTCACCAGCATTCTCCTTGTGAGCCTCTTCCTCAATCAGACGGAGAATAGATAGAGCAAGAGATGAAGAATCACGGCAGGTACCCTGACCGTTACACATTGGACATACATGAGAGCTTGTCTCTTCAAGAGATGGTCTTAATCTCTGACGGGACATTTCAAGTAAGCCAAAGCGAGATAATCTTGAGAACTGAATTCTTGCTCTGTCCTGACGAACAGCTTCGCGCATTCTGTTTTCTATTTCACGCTGATTCTTAAGAGGGCTCATATCGATAAAATCGATAACCACAAGACCACCAACGTCTCTTAATCTTAACTGACGTGCAATTTCTTCAGCAGCTTCAATATTAGTCTGAAGAGCAGTTTCTTCAATGTCACCACCCTTAGTAGCCTTTGCAGAGTTAACATCGATTGATGTTAAAGCCTCAGTAGGATCGATAACGATGGCACCGCCTGATGGAAGTCTTACCTCACGCTGGTAAGCTGTATCAATCTGAGACTCAATCTGGAATTTGCTAAATAAAGGGATATCACCGTTATACAGATGAACCTTAGATGCAAATTCTGGACGAACAAGCTCAATGTAGTGAAGGATCTGCTTGTATGCATCCTGACTGTCTACAAGGATTTCGCCAATATCTGGGCGTAGATAATCACGAATAGCGCGAAGTGCGATATTTGATTCTTGGTGAATTAAGAAAGGAGCTGGACGTGATTGAGCTGCCTGCTTAATCATTGTCCATAATTTTGTTAGGATTGATAAGTCCCACTCTAATTCTTCTGCGCTCTTGCCAACACCTGCAGTACGAACGATAACGCCCATTCCATCTGGTACAGTAAGTCCTTTTAGTGCAGCCTTAAGTTCTGTACGATCCTCACCTTCAATACGACGTGAGATACCGCCAGCTCTTGGGTTGTTTGGCATTAGAACAAGATAAGAACCTGCAAGGGAAACGAAGGTAGTTAAGGCAGCACCTTTAAGTCCACGTTCTTCTTTTTCAATCTGAACGATAACTTCCTGACCTTCCTTAAGTGCAGAGCGTACCTGTGCATGGTCATTAAAATTTGTACCTGCAGGGTAGTACTCTCTTGCAATTTCCTTTAAAGGAAGAAAGCCATGTCTTTCTACACCGTAGTCAACGAATGCAGCCTCAAGGCTTGGTTCAATACGAGTGATAGTACCTTTATAGATATTAGCTTTCTTATTTGCATGCTGTGGGGATTCAATGTCGAGATCATACAGCTTCTGACCATCAACTAGAGCAACACGAACTTCTTCAAGCTGAGTTGCATTAATTAACATTCTCTTCACGAGAAAATTCCCTTTTGTAAGGTCTGTAAAAACAATAGTCTAATCTAGGGCCAAAAATGACTCCTGCCATAGCCCTTTGTCTACAGAACAAGTTTTTATTACACCTTTGTAAAAACGCGCCATCACCTTCATAAAGGAGGGGGCTTTACAAGGCAGCCTTAATCAACGTCTTTCTCAGATTCAGTATTCTGTTTTTGTAAGAACCACCAATCTGCCGCGAGGCATCCCCCGCAGACGAACGATTAACTAATAACGAGCAGAAACCATGAACAAAGCGGTTACCGTACCCGTGAGTGTATTATGCCATATTTTTTTAGAATTAATCACTTTAAAGACCTTATTCTTATGGCAATTTTAAAAAATTTGAACTGCGACATCAGCAAAAGCAAAGATCTGTATTAAGAAAACTTGATTGAAATTTGATAAAATGCGCGAAGAAAATAATTTAGGATAGGCAAATGTCAGAAAAAAAGGTTGTATCAAAATCAGTAACTTATAACGAAGCTACCGAGAATGATGATGGTCAGAGACTTGATAATTATCTAGCAAGAGTGCTCAAGGGTGTGCCAAGAAGCATGCTGTACCGAATCTTGAGAAGAGGTGAGGTTAGAGTAAATAAGGGACGTGTTTCTCCATCTTACAAGTTAAGACAGGGAGATATCATAAGAATTCCTCCTGTAACTGTTACAGAAGGTCCTGTCACTATACCATCATCTAATCTTCATCTTGTACAAGACTTAAAAGACAGGATCCTTTTTGAAAATGAAGATCTGATAGTTGTCGATAAGCCGGCAGGTCTTGCATCTCATGGTGGTAGTGGAATTGAATTTGGTCTTATTGAAGCATTAAGGGCTCTAAAGCCAGAAGAACGCTTTTTAGAGCTGGCCCACCGTCTTGATAAGGAGACATCAGGCTGTCTTATTGTTTCAAAAAGAAGATCTGCTCTTAGAAACCTTCATGAGCAGTTCAGACAGAGAGTTGTCAAAAAAAGATATCTAACATTGGTTCCTGGTAAGTGGGACAGAAGAATAAAGCTTGTTGATGCCCCTCTTATCAGAAATGAGCTGCGCTCTGGCGAAAGAATGGTTGAAGTAAACAGAAAACTAGGTGATCCTTCATCAACAGGTTTTGAAATTGTTGAGAGCTATGAAGGTGCAACTTTAGTTGCTGCAATGCCTCATACAGGAAGAACTCATCAGATCCGTGTGCATACAGCATATGTAAAGCATCCTGTCGGCGGAGATGAAAAATATGGTGACAAAGAGTTTAATGCTTATTTAAGATCCATTGGTTTAAAGCGAATGTTTCTGCATGCATTTAAGATTACTTTTAAAAATCCAAAAGATGGTTCTTTACTAAAAATTGAAGCACCGCTGCCAGATGAGCTTGAACAGGCCCTTGAAACATTCAGAAAATTAAGCAACCAAGGTTAATTAAATGTCAGATTACTCTCATATTGATGGAGCCCGTGACATTGTAAGGGCTGAGTGTTTTTCAAAGATAAAAGAACATCTAAAGGCAGTTGTTTTTGATCTGGATGGAACTCTTACAGACAGTGTAGGACAGATTATTGCATGTACTCATCATACATTTGATTTTTATAAAATCAGACAGCCGGAAGATAAAGCTATTATGAGTACCATAGGAAAGGAGCTGTCTGAGGCTTTATGCATACTT
>NZ_JBGVMC010000261.1:0-1572 GCF_045124615.1 Succinivibrio sp. | reverse complement strand
AGCATCACAGTTGGTTGAGTCAGACCACAAAAGCCATTCTCGCTCTGTGTTTTTCTGCCATTCAACTGCCTGCTCTTCTGTAAGTCCGAGTTTGTCACGGTCAATATGAGAATTCATCATAAGACCAGAACCGATAACATTGGTTCTAATGGTCTTAATAGCTCCGGTTGCAAGGGGCACACCCATGTATAAATCACGTGAACGCTCTCTTAACAGCTTGATGTTATCTGCAATATCTTCATCTGCAGAAGCGCTGTGGCTCATCCATCCGATTAAGGACTTTCGAGCATATGAAGCTCCGTAATGGGAATAACCACTAGCAACCAATCTGTTTTTTACAACAGAAGTAGGATTTTTTGCTTGCTGAACTGCTGCAGGTTTAACAGCATTAGCTCTAGTGGCCATTTCCTTACGTGGAAGTTTTTTCTGTGTCATATCTTAAAAATCCTGAGAGATAGCTCTTTGAACTTTTACACCACCACAACCACTTTCACACTTAGCCACAATGTCTGACCAATACTTAATTGCTTCCTGAATTGCGGTTAGGTTTGCCCTGGTTAATGTTCTTGATCCAATGGTGTAACTCTGACCGGTTAAAACCACATCCAGAGCATCTAACAATGCATCAAGTTTCTTTTTAGCAACCTCATAAGGAATGCCTTTATATGTTTTTAAAACTGGCATTAGATAACTCCTTTGGAATATTTGCGTGTTTTAACTGGCTTAGATTGAACTACTGTAGCATTTGTACCCTGAGCACATAACTGATTGAAGGCAGGCCTTACAATCTCAATGGCTGCAGTTGCATATACAGCGCAATCAAGTGCCTCATTACGTTCTCTTAATTTCTTCCAACCTTCCTTAACACGTCCTTTTTCAAACTTACGTTCAAATACTTCAGCGGTTAACTGCTTGAAGTATTCCTCTGTAAAGCCTGAATCACGTGCCATTGGATAATGCACATAGGCAGGGCCAAAATCATTAACTTTTAGGCGGTTAAACAGCAGTCTTTTACCTGCATCAACACCAATCACAAAAAGAAATGCTCTATAACGGTTATTCTGAGAAGGTGGACCTATCAAGTCTTTACCTGCTACAGATGAACCCTTTGAAGAGAATACACGTGATTTTTCACGTGCCTTAGTGTACTGATAAACAGTATCTGTCATTGAACCGTCACCAGAATCAACTAAAGTACAAGCAATTCTCAATTCTCTGCCATCCTGCAGATGGAAGTTTTCTATCAATAAAACATCTAACTGTGACCAGACTTCATTCTGTTTGGTGTCACCGAAGAAAACTCTGTGGCATATACCCCAGGATTCAAAGTCTGCACCCCATCCAAACACTGTGGCTTCAAGACGGTTCTGCTGAACGTCAACACCACATGTAAGCATCAGAATTTCTTTAGGAAGACCGGCTTCAGGATAAAATTCTCTTCTCTGAGCAAGCTTTTCCCATAAGTTCAAATCTGCTTCATCTTCGTGCCATGGTTCACCAAGCTTCAAGTTGATGAACTCCTGAAGGCCTTTTTTATCCTTCTTATGATTTGCATCAACCCATTCTTCAACA
>NZ_JBGVMC010000260.1:0-14886 GCF_045124615.1 Succinivibrio sp. | reverse complement strand
GGCATCTAAGCCTGCTGGACGCGGTGTTTGGATAGTAAAAGAGATCCCTAAGAAAACTAGAGATCTCTTTGATCTGTTTAAAATTGCTTACCCTAAAAAGCAGGTCAAAAATTAGTAACTATGACCTGCGGAGTTTAGGATATAAACTTTTGCAAAAGTTCATAACAAGATTATTTAATCTTGCCTTCCTTGTAAAGTACGTGCTGACGAACAACTGGATCGTACTTCATCATCTCCATCTTACCAGGAGTTGTACGACGGTTCTTGTCAGTGGTGTAAAAGTGACCAGTACCTGCAGTTGAATTTAAACGAATCTTTTCACGACCGCCTTTCTTAGCCATTTTAGTCTCCTTTAAACTCTAACGCCTTTAGCACGCATATCTGCAAGAACAGCTTCGATGCCATTCTTATCAATAATACGCATTGCTTTGGTGGTTACACGTAGTCTTACAAAACGACCTTCGCTCTCAACCCAAAAACGGTGAAACTTTAAGTTTGGTAGAAAACGACGCTTAGCCGCATTCTTTGCGTGGGAACGTAGGTTACCCACTGCTGGGCGCTTGCCCGTAACTTGGCAAACTCTGGACATGTTAGCTCACACTCCAAAAAAAATAAAAAAACACATCTCAATACATAGATAAATCTATGAGAGATAAAAAATTGGTTAAACAAAGTGCACGTATTCTAACACAAAAGAAGACTATATCCCCAAAAAATTTAATTTTTGAGGCAACTTTTTACGATACATGACTTCGACTACGTAGCAATTAATGTGATTAATGCTACAGTTGTTCGTGGTAACTGTGAATTATATACCATTATTATGTCACAGATCAACGTTGAAAAAATTACTCAGATAAATTTTAGATAATCCCTTGTATAATCAAAGAGTAGTCACCATTAATTAATCTTAGAAAATAAAAAAAACTAAAAATTTAACAATAAAGGAGATAAAAATGGATACACAGCTTAAAAATCGAAAGATCGTTTTAGGTGTAACCGGAGGCATCGCAGCATATAAAGCATGCACTTTATGCCGTCTTCTTGTAAAGGGTGGCGCCCAGGTCTATGTGGTAATGACTGAAAGTGCAACTAAGCTTGTTGGAAAAGAAACTTTCGAAGCATTATCAGGCCACAGCGTAAGCGTTAATATTTTTGAAGACTCTAAAGACATATCTCATATAGCACTATCAAACGATGCAGACATGATTGTTGTAGCTCCTGCTACAGCTAATTCTATTGCAAAATTTGCTCATGGCTTTGCTGATAATATGCTTTGTGCAGTAATGCTTGCAGCTAACTGTAAAAAAGTTATTGCCCCTGCTATGAATACAAATATGTACCATAACGTAGCTACTCAGGAGAACCTGCAGTTACTAGCTTTAAGAGGTATGTATATACTATCTCCAGACAGTGGTGATCTTGCTTGCGGAACTTCCGGCGATGGAAGAATGAAGGAGCCTGAGGAAATATATGAAGATATTCTTGCAATCTTCTCTCAGGATCTTGAAAAACTTCCTCATACAAAGATTGGAATCGAGAATCATCAAGAAAAGCTTCCTGCACCGCAGCAGATACTAGAGCTTACCCAAACTAAACTTCTTCCAAAATCCTTTGGTGCAGGCTTCAATGTCCTTATAACGGCAGGCCCAACAATTGAAGAAATTGATCCTGTTCGTTATATAACAAATCACAGCTCTGGTAAGATGGGATATGCCCTTGCTCATATGGCTCAGCTAATGGGAGCTAACGTTACACTGATATCAGGTCCTGTTAACCTAAATGTTCCTCTGGGAGTAAAAAGAATTTCTGTTCGCTCAGCTGTAGAAATGCTCAATGCTGTTGAATCATATGTAAATGAAGCTGATATTTTCATAGGATGTGCCGCAGTCGGTGATTTTAGAGTTGAGAGCATAAGCAAAAACAAGATTAAGAAAAAAGATGGAGAAGAAGGTCTTACTCTGAAGCTTGTTCAAAACCCTGATATTATTGCAACTGTCGGCAATAGAGAGGCTAATAGACCATTTACAGTTGGATTTGCAGCAGAAACTGATAATCTTGAAGAAAATGCAAAAAAGAAGATTGTAAAGAAAGGCTTGGACATGGTTATTCTCAACGATGTTTCAAACAAAGGAATCGGCTTTAACAGCGACGATAACGAAGTGTCTGTCTACGATAAAGACGGATTGGTTGCTCACATAGAAAAGCAAAATAAACAGGTCGTTGCTACATCACTACTTGAACTTATCTTCAACGCAGCGAAAAAGTAATATGCTGAATATAAAAATTAAAATACTTGATAACAGATTAGGAAAAGATTTTCCTTTACCAAACTATCAGACTGATATGTCAGCAGGAATGGATTTGAGAGCTATGGAGGATAGCGATTTTATCTTGAATCCAGGTGAGGTTAGAATGGTTAAAACTGGCTTTTCCATGTATATTGCAGATCCTAACGTAACAGCTTTGATTGTACCTAGATCTGGTCTTGGATATAAACATGGAATTGTTCTTAGCAATCTAACCGGAGTTATTGACGCAGACTACCAAGGCCCATTAATGATGCCTTTGTGGAATCATTCAAATGAACCTTTTAAAATCTGCGTTGGAGATAGGGTTGCACAAATGCTATTTGTACCAGTACTACATCCAAAATTTGAAATTACAGACAGCTTTGATGATGTTTCCTGCAGAGGAGAAGGAGGTTTTGGCTCTACAGGAATATAATTTTGATGTTATATATCTAAAGACTGTGTACTGATTGTATATGATTCATAGACTGGAGATACAAAGATCTTGCCATCACCTGGATTTCCTTTATCTCCTGTCATACCAGCCTGGATGATGGTCCGGACAACAAGGTCCTTTTCATCTTCAGATACAACAATATAAAGCATACATTTTGTCATTTCCTGGTAAAGAACTTCACCTACTTTTATTCCCTGCTCTTTACCTCTACCTGAAACAGTTACCTTTGATAAGGCATAAAATCCTTTAGCATGTAATGCATCTTGAACATCCATGACTTTTTCTGGTCTTAAAAAAGCTGTAATTGCTAACATAGGTATTCCTCCTGTTTGTTATATTTTATATTTCCAGAGGTCTTACCTACATATTAAGGTTATATAAGGTTAAAACTAGAAAATGCACTAAAGACGGGCGTAATAATATAAGAATTGGGAATTTTGCTCTAAAAAAGGATAGTACCGCCCTATAAAAGGGCGGTAAATATGATTATCTCTCAGATAACTGCTTGGTTAAAATTTCAAGCTCAATTTTGGTCTGAGCAGGTGCTACACCACCTTTGATGTTACGTTTTGCTAGAATATTCTCTAACTGAAGAACTGGATATACATCATCAGAGATTACATCAGAAAACTCTTTGTACTCAGAAACATCCATATCTTCTAATGCTTTCTGCTTTGAAATAGCATATAGAACAATTCTACCAACAATAGAATGAGCCTCACGGAAAGGAATGCCCTTACCTACTAGATAATCTGCAAGTTCTGTTGCATTTGAGTAACCACCCTTAGCAGCATCGATTGCATTCTGTTCATTCAGTTTAATGCCTTCAAATACAAGAGTAGTCATATCAAGACTGTCAATCCAGGTATCCATTGCATCAAACAGTCTTTCTTTATCTTCCTGTAAATCCTTATCGTATGCTAAAGGAAGAGCCTTTACAGTTACTAACATACCTGTAAGAGCACCAACAACACGACCGCATTTACCACGGATAAGCTCTAAAGCATCTGGATTCTTTTTCTGAGGCATTAAAGATGAGCCTGATGTAACTTTGTCAGATAGCTCTACGAACTTAGCTTCTCCACTGTTATAGATGATTAAATCTTCAGCTAGTCTTGAAAGATGAACCATTGAAATTGAAGCTACAGACAATAGTTCCATTACATGGTCACGATCTGAAACTGCATCTAAAGAATTAGAAGTTGCTCTATCAAAGCCTAAATCATGAGCTAAAGCTTCACGATCTACATCATAGGCTGTACCAGCTAGAGCAGCTGAACCTAGTGGACATGTACCCATTAAAGCTTTTGCATTTAACAGACGCTGATAATCGCGCTCAAACATCTGGTTGTATGCTAATACCCAGTGAGCGAAAGTAACAGGCTGTGCTCTCTGAAGGTGAGTATATCCTGGAAAAATCTTACCCTGATTCTCTGATGCAACTTTAACAAGCTCTTTTTGTAACTTTGTAATTGACTGTAAAGCATCTGAAACTGCTTTTCTGCACCAGAGTTTTAAATCTAAAGCAACCTGATCATTACGGCTTCTACCTGTATGTAATTTCTTACCTAAATTACCTACTTTTTCAATCAGACGGCGCTCAACATATGAATGAATATCTTCATCGCCTGCAGTAGCTATTGAATCAATATCCTTTTCAACTTCTGCTAATAATTCATTCAAAGCTTTTTTCAAATCAGTGTTTTCCTGTTCTGTTAAAACACCTGCTTTAAAAATTGCATCAGCCCATGCGATAGAACCTTCTATATCCTCTAAGGCCATACGATAATCAAACTTTAATGAATCGTTGTAATCCTTAAATCTCTGATCTGGTCCTTGAGTGAACCTTCCGCCCCATAAAGCCATAAATTACTCCAAAACAAAAATAATTAGATTGCAAAAGGATAGCACGAAATAAGAAATTTTGAATAAAAAAATGCATTATTAAGGACTATTAAGAAAGATTTTTTCAAAGATTAAATACGAAAGACAGAATTTCAGATATAGGCAAATTAACGCTTAGGAGTACCAAGCTTTAACAGATAATCAATTTATAAATTCTTCTTCAGATGCAGGATAGTAAGATAGTCTACTAAAAAGAAAGCCCTTAACTAAAAGTTAGGGGCTTTAATTTAAATACGGATTAGTTCAGATTATTTCTGATTCTTTGAGTTGATAGCACGGATTCTGCTTGGTAATGAGTATAAGCGGATGAAGCCATCAGCATCAGCCTGGCTATATACGTCATCAGCACCGAATGTTACGAAATCAAAGTTGAATAAGCTATTAGGTGAATCCTTCTGGATTACATCGATGTTGCCCTTGTATAACTTAATAACAACCTTACCGTTAACATCCTTAGCAATGTTATCAGCAGCAGCTAATAAGATCTCGCGTAAACGAGTGAACCAGCGGCCATCATATACTAACTGAGCAAATTCTACAGCTAAGTGCTCACGGAATACGCGAGTTGCCTTATCTAAAACTAACTGCTCAATAGCACGAATTGCCTTATAAATAATGGTACCACCTGGGGTCTCATAGCAACCACGAGACTTCATACCAACTAAGCGGTTCTCAGTAATATCGATACGACCTACACCGTGACGAGCACCGATCTCATTTAACTGAGTGATGATATCAAATGGAGTCATTTCCTTACCGTTAATCTCGGTTACTAAACCGTTCTTAATGGTTAACTCAAATGTCTCTGGAGTATTTGGAGCCTTCTCTGGATCGGTAGTCCATACCCATACGTTCTCTGAAGGTGCATTCCAGGTATTCTCTAACTCACCACCCTCTGTTGAGATGTGTAAGCAGTTAGCATCACGGCTATAAATCTTCTTTAAAGTAGCCTTACATGGAACATTGTGAGCCTCACAGTAAGCTAATAACTCTTCACGAGACTGCATATCCCAAATACGCCATGGAGCGATAACATCTAACTCAGGAGCTAAAGCTGCAACTGCAGATTCAAAACGAACCTGATCGTTACCCTTACCGGTAGCACCGTGAGCAATAGCATCTGCGCCTTCTTCTAAAGCACACTCAACCATTGCCTTTGCAATGATAGGACGAGCAATAGCAGTACCTAATAAATACTCACCTTCGTATAAAGCACCAGTCTTCATCATTTCGAAAACATAGTCTTTTACGAAATCATCACGTAAATCTTTTACAATGCACTTGCTAGCACCTGAAGCAATAGCCTTCTGCTCGATACCTTCTAGGTCATCACGCTCCTGACCAACGTCAGCTACAAAGCATACTACTTCACAATCACCATAATTCTCTTTAAGCCAAGGCACGATGGTTGAAGTGTCTAGACCGCCAGAATAAGCCAAAACTACTTTTTTGTAGTGTTTGTTTTCCTGTTTTAACATTGCTTTATTCCTCAAAAATTAAGCATTAATTAGTTTGGCAAGTACTGCCATGTGAATATGTAAACGGTTTTCAGCCTCATCAAATACAACAGACTTGTTACCATCCATTACCTCATCAGTGATTTCATAACCACGGTGAGCTGGCAGACAGTGCATAACAATCTGAGCACCGGACTGATCAACCAGATCCTTATTTACCTGATATGGATTAAACTTCTTTCTTACAGCATCAAGTGGTGTATTATCACCCATTGATACCCAAGTATCAGTGTAAACCACATCAAAATCTTTTAACTTGCTGATATCGTTTTCAACAGCAATTGTGCAACCATTCTTTCTTGCAATTTCTGATGCCTTAGAGAAAACAACTGCATCTGGAGTGCAGTTCTCTGGGTTAAAACTTGTAACATTAGCACCTAAAATAGCACCAGCTACAAACAGAGAATTGGTAACATTGTTACCGTCACCAACGTATGCAACCTTTACACCTTTAATCTTACCTAGGTGTTCCTGAATAGTCATATAGTCAGCCATTGCCTGAGCTGGATGATATAAATCAGATAAGGCATTAATAACTGGCACTGAACCATACTGAGCTAACTCTTCAAGGGTACGCTGAGAAAATACTCTGCCAACAAGACAGTCTACCCAACGACATAAGTTTCTTGAGTAATCAGCGATTGTCTCTCTCTTACCTAACTCGCCATTCTGGAGATCAAGATATACACCATGACCACTTAAACGATAGAAAGCAAGTTCAAAGGTTGTTCTTGTTCTTAATGAAGGCTTTTCGAACATGATAGCGCCAGACCGACCTGCTAGTTCCTGTCTGAATTTTGCAGGATCCTTCTTCATTGCTGAGGCGGTTTCTAAAATATCTAGATATTCATCTTGGCTGAATTCAAAGCCTGTTAATAAATGACGCATCATAAAGCTCCTAATGCGGCGGAACAAACAAAAAACTCTCTTTTCGGAGTTGACATTGTACCAAAATAAAAAAAATATAATTTAAAAAGGTATTTTGCCACAAAAAAGGGCAAATTTACACTAAATCGCATTTAATTTATGCAAAGCAAGTGTCAATGATGCTATAGCACGAGATTCTGTTAGTGGAGAATCGTAATCAAAAATAAGATCTTTTGCTTCTTTTATACTTACTTTAATGATAGATATAGGCTCGGGTTCATCTCCATCAAGTCTTGATTCATATAGATCTGTGCACAAAAAAGTATGCATCCTGAGCATAAGCATTCCTGGAGCTAAGGTCATTTCCTTTTTTAAAGGAATAATATTTTTAGCACCGAATCCAATCTCTTCTTTCATTTCTCGAATGCATGCATTAACTGGATCTTCGCCATCATCTATTTTGCCTTTAACAAAACCTAATTCATATCTTTCAAAGCCACATGCATATTCAGAGGTGAGATAAAAGAAACTGCCATCAAAAGGAATTGCCATAACAGCGCCATTCCCTCCGGCAATTCTCTCGTAGGTCATACGGGAGCTATTTGAAAACTTTAGATCTAATTCTTCAACAGTAAATATTCTTGATACTTTCTGCTTTTTTCTAGAAAGTATCTCTGGCAGCTGTCTTGATAGTGCACTTAAATCCATAAATTGAATCTCTAAATTTTGCTATAATTATCACATTGTATAACGTTTTTATTTAATTCATGTAAAAATTACAGCATGACTGATAATAATTCATCATCAAAAGAAGTCCGTTTGGACAAATGGCTTTGGGCTGCAAGATTCTATAAAACAAGATCACTTGCAAGACAAATGATAGATGGTGGAAAGGTTGACTATAACGGAGTCAAGGCTAAACCATCTAGAACTGTTGAAGTAGGTGCAATTGTAAAAGTTCTTCAGGGTAACGTCAGAAAGGAAGTAGAAATACTGAAGATCTCTGACGTTCGTGGACCTGCAACCGTAGCAGCAACACTTTATAAAGAAACCGAAGAAAGTGTCAAAAATAGGGAAAAACAGTTAGAACAGATTAAAATGAATGCCCTGTTAGCACCTCATCCTGATGAGAAGCCAAACAAAAAAGAAAGACGAGCACTATTAAATATAAAATATGGAAACAATTAAAATGCAGAGCTTTGAACATAATTCATTGGAAAGATTCATCTTCGACAATCACGGTGTCAGAGGCGAAATTGTAAAATTAAAGAAACCTTTTGAAGATCTTCTCCATGACAGCTATCCATTAGCAGTAAAAAAAGTTCTTATGGAACTTGCTGTTTCTTCTGTTCTTGTTGCATCAACATTAAAAGACGGATCTGAAATCATGGTTCAGATTAGGGGAACTGCAGAAACAAAACTTAAATATGCCCTTATCAATATTAGACAGGATCTGTCTTTTTACGGTTCTGCAGCACTCAATGAGAACGCAACTGTAACTGACTCTGATACTCTTCTTGATTTATGTGGAAGCAAAAGTGTTCTTGTTCTTTCAGTTTTTCCAAAAGACGGCCCTAAATGGCAGGGTATTGTTGCAATAAATCCTGAATCAATCAGTGCAACTTTAGAGGATTACTTTAGAGATTCTCAGCAGTTACCAACCAGATTCTTCATCAGAACTGATCTTAAAGATTTTCAGTCTGGTGGTATTCTTCTTCAGATTATTCCTGAAATCGATAAAAACATTGAATCTTTAGAAGATCTATCAGTTCTTGCTGATACCATAACAGAAGATGAGCTTTTCAATCTTTCATTAGAACAGAACCTTGCAAGATTATTTGCTCATGAGGAAGTTAAAGTATTCGGACAAAATGAGGTTTTATATAAGTGTATCTGCTCAAAGGATAGATGCCTGAATGCTTTATCTGAAATTCCATCTTCAGAGTTACTAGATATGGCAAATAGCAATGAGGTGACATCCATAACATGCCAGCATTGCAACAAGACATATACATTTACAAAAGAAGAATTATTAAATCTAGTTCATCAGAAGAATCAGTAAATGACACTATCTACAAACCAGACATCCATGGCAAAAGTCTGGTCTTTAAGCATTGCTCACTTTACAAGCGATTTTTATTTAAATCTGCTTCCGGTAATGCTTCCTATTCTTGCACTTAAATTTGGTTTTTCATATTCTCAGTGCGGTCTGCTTTATATGGTTTTCCAGATTTCAGCATCTTTTCTGCAAGCGCCTATAGGTCTTATTGCTGATAGAAAGGATCTTGGTATCTTTTTACCATTATCAGTTCTGCTTGGTAGCTTACTTGCTTGTACAGTAGGTATTTGTAACAGTGAATTGATGCTTGTAATGATAGTATTTCTATCAGGAATCTTGTCGTCATTTTTCCATCCTGTTGCAGGTGGATTTGTACCTTATGTAAGCCCAAAAGGAAAAGAAGTTTATTCAACTTCCATCTTCATTGTCGGAGGAAATGTAGGATTTGCTGTTGCTCCATTCCTGACAGCTATCTACCTTAACTATTTTACTCCTGAAAAACTGATATTTCTTGCTGTAGTTCCTATTCTGGTGACAGTTCTTTTATTCAGACTAAAGCTATATACAAGACCAGTTATTCAATCAAAAGCGAATGCCCTTTCATTAAAGCAGATAATTACCAATATTCCATTCGTATCATTAACTATGTCTATTGGATTAAGAGCAATATGCTACTGCTCACTGGTAATCTATATACCTCTTTTATATAGTTCTAAAGGAATGCCTCCTGTTACAGCATCAGCTATTCTGATGACATTACTTTTAGGTACTGCAATTGGTGGTTTTATTATTGGTCAGTTTTCTAAGAGAATAAAGATTCCTACTTTAATCCTCGGCTCATATTCTTTGACAATTATTTCTATGATTGTCTTTCTTTTAAGAGCGGACGATTCTTTATTGTCTTATGTAAGTATATTCGTAGCTGGTTTTGGTATGTACGGTGCAACACCACCTGCCATAGTTTGGGCACAAAGAATGTTGCCAAATTCTGATTCATTTGCAACTTCAATTATGCTCGGATTCACTTTTGGAATAGGATATGTCTTATCAGTTTTTATAGGATGGCTTGGTGATTATATTGGGCTTCAGCTTGCTCTAACATATTTCACCTTCCCTGCGATGTTATTAGCAACACTGCTAATCATTCTGATAAGAAATAAAAATATTCAATGAAGAAAAGGCTACCAAAATAGCCTTTGTTAATTCTTATTTGAACAGTTCCGATTCAAGAATTTCTAATCTGTCCTTTAGCTTAAATGACTCCATATGTTGTCTATCTGAAATTCTGAATACAGAGGGATTATTCTTTTCATATGTGTTCCATATTATTTTTTCTTCTGTATTTCCATCAGTATTAGGATTTCCTGTTTTTATAAAGTTTACAACTCTCCTGTGAAAAACATCAGCAACTTGTCTTTGAGTTTTTGTTGCATTCTTTTGAAGATTATTGAATACATAGGCTATTTCACTTGCATGACCTACTTTATATGGAGTACGCATCACATATTCAGGAGCATAATCAAAATGGTACATATATACCTTATTCGTTCTACTGATATTGTCAGCAAAGATCTTCATGCCTAAATTGAATGCAATATCTCCTATATATTCACAGCTTCTGTCGTATGGATTCTGATAAATTTCACCTGAATAAAGTTTATTGATTCTATTTGAACTATTTTTCTTATGATGATATGTAATAACAGAATCAAGCTGCTTTTCTGTTACTGAAGGAGGCACAAACATTGTTCCTTCATTTGTGTTATAGCCAAGCAGTATATCAACATTATTGAATTCTCCATTTTTCAATGATTCATATGGCTCATAAGGAATCACATAACCATCAAAATTAGGTATCAGATATGAACCATCCTTATTATTAAAACCCAAATCAAGTGGACAGTAGTTACTCAATATCTCAGGAGAAATTTTTCTCAATTCAGCAAGACCAGACAATGTATCTTTTATATCAAACTTATTATTAAGCTTTTCTGAATGACCATATGCAATCAGCTGGTTATCATTCTGATTCATGCTAACAAAAGGATATGACAGTATGGTTCCACTTTCCATTACAGCCTTTTTAAAAAGGTCTTTTGTTAATGGTGATAAAACAAGAGCAGATACAGAAAAAGCTCCTGCTGACTCTCCTCCTATTGTTACATTATCAGGATCACCTCCAAAATATTTAATATTGTCTTTGATCCAGTTTAAAGCAAGAATCATATCTAGAAGCCCCCAGTTTCCTGTTGTTCCATACAGTTGTTTTGTCGATTTCGATGAATAGAATCCTTCAGCACCTAGACGGTAATTTATGCTAACAAACACTATTCCATCTTTTGCAAATTCAGAACCATCATACAGAGGAAGACTTGATGCACCACCTACAAATGCACCGCCATAAATCCACATATATACAGGATACTTGTCATTTATCTTTGCTCCTTTTGGTGTATATACATTAAGACATAAAGAATCTACACCTTCACCATTAAGTTTTGGATAGTCCATAAATGGAGATTGAATAGGAATCTTGCAGAATTTTTCAGCCTTGAATTCTCCTGTAAATCTATCAGCTTTTACAGGAGGAGCAAATCTCAAATCGCCTATTGCAGCTTTTGCATATGGAATACCTTTATATATATAAGCTTTGTCAGTTTCTACTCCAGAAATTGTTCCTACCTTAGAATCAACTATAGGAGTAGCATTTGCAAAAAAAGGTAAAAATACAATTAAAATGAAAATCCGTTTCATAGTGTTCCTTGAAAACAAACGTTGTTTTTTAGTCCATTCTCATTAAAGATAGAAAACATTTATTCATTTATATTGATTTTTTTTTGCACTTAAAAAAAAACATGAACTAGTTCACGCTATAATTACCAAGTTTATTTATTTTTGGACTATAAAAATGAAACCAATTTACTTAGGCGTAAATATTGACCATGTTGCAACAGTAAGAAATGCACGTGGTACAAATTATCCTGATCCTGTAACAGCAGCTGCAATTGCAGAGCTAGCTGGAGCAGATAGCATTACAACTCATTTAAGAGAAGATAGAAGACATATCACAGACAGAGATGTTCGAATCATCAGAGAAACAGTAAAGACATCTTTAAACCTTGAAATGGCTGTTGCTGATGATATTCTTGCAATTGCTGTCGCATTAGCACCTCAAAAAGTTTGTATGGTACCAGAGCGTCGCGAGGAAGTTACAACAGAAGGCGGTCTTGATGTTGTAGGTAATTTTGCAAAGATTTCCAAAGCTATTGAAAAGCTTGATAATGTGGGCACTGTTTGTTCTTTATTTATTGATCCTGTAAAAGAGCAGATCGATGCTGCAGTAAAAGCAGGAGCCCCTTATATTGAGTTCCATACTGGTCGCTATGCAAATGCTACCAATGAAAAAGAATTAAATCATGAATTAAAAGTTTTAACCGAAATGGCAGCTTATGCTGACAGTGTTGGACTTGGTGTAAACTCAGGTCACGGCTTAAATTACAACAATGTAGCAGCTATTGCCGCAATTCCTCAGATGAATGAGCTGAATATCGGACATAGCATTATTGCAAGAGCCATATTCACTGGTCTTAATGAAGCTGTAAAAACCATGAAAGATATCATGGTACAGGCTAGACACAATTCTTAACCTACAGAGGCAATCATGAATTTTTCTAATTTACTAAAAACATTTGGTGAAACAGCAATTGACCGTGTAGAAGCTGGTCTTGAAGCTTTAAGATGTGGCAGAGGTATCCTTGTTGTTGATAATGCAAATCGTGAAAACGAAGGTGATCTTATCTACGCTGCACAGACTGTAACAGATGCTCAGATGGCTTTTATGATCAGAGAGTGTTCTGGTATTGTTTGCGTTTGTATCAAGGAAGAGCAGGCAAAGCGTATGGGCCTTAACATGATGGTTGAAAAGAATACTTCAACCTATGGCACTGCATTTACAGTTTCTGTTGATGCTGCTCATGGCGTAACAACAGGTGTTTCAGCATCTGATAGAGTTAAGGCTATTAAAGCTGTTATCAATCCAAATGGTAAGCCAGAAGATCTTGCAAGACCTGGTCACATGTTCCCTCTTGTTGCTAAGAATGGTGGTGTTTTAGAGCGTGATGGTCACACTGAAGCATCTGTCGATTTAGCTCGTCTTGCTGGTCTTGCTCCTGCAGGTATCTTATGCGAGCTTTGTGCTCCTGATGGCCAGATGGCTAAATTACCTAGAGTAACTCACTTTGCACTAGAGCATGATTTAACTGTTCTTTCTGTTGAAGATTTAATTGAATACAGAAAAGCAAAGAACGTTTAATAGCTTATAAGCGGCCAGTACAATGAATGCAACTGATAATTTCACTTTAGGATATTCAGAATATGGTGATCCTAATGCAAAGGTGCTGGCTGTCCTTCCAGGATGGGCTACAGATGCAAATTTTCTAAAGCCCATAGCAGAGCTGTTTAAAGATGAGTATCGAGTTTTACTTATCGATATGCCAGGATATGGCAAATCATCTCATTTAAAGCTTTTTGCCGATTCAACAAGACAAACTGCAAATCTCATTCTAAATACCCTTCCAAAGAACTCTATTCTGATGTCATGGTCTCTTAGCACTTTAGCGTGCTGTAGAGCCTGCGCTATGGATACAAACGGCAAAATTGACAAGTACATATCAGTCTGCGGTTCACCAAGATTCCCTGCCGATCCTAACTGGCCAGGCTTTGACTATAAATATGTACTCAAGTGTTTAAAACTTTTTGACGAGGGTAAAAACACTAGATCTATAAAGCTTTTCTTTATGATGCAATCTCAAAGCAGCATTCTATCTAAAGAAAACAAGCAGTTTATGATAGAGTCTTTTGATGCTATGGGAGATATTGATAAGGATGTACTAGTAGCAGGTTTACATAAAATGGCTTATGCAGACCACAGAGAAGCATTTAATGCCATCAAAATTCCTTGTCTTCACATATTTGGAGCTAAGGATAGACTTGTCCTTCCAGATCTTGCAAAACATCTGATACAACCTCCTTATCATGTATGCTCTGTTCTTCAAGATTCAGCGCATATGCCTTTCCTATCAGAACCAGAAAACTTTAAAAAAGTTATCAATCTTTTCTTAAAAAAATCTAATTAATTGAATTTAAAGGATTTATTTTTCTAAATTTTTTATAAAAGATTGCCGATATAATAGGTAACCCATAATTGTATCTATAGGCTTTTAAAAATGGACGTTGCAAGCTCTGCCATTTCAAATGTTGTCAATACAAGTTTCCCGCATGCTGCGCAGGAAGCTCGTAGAGATGCGCTTGCAAAAGAAACCATTCCACAATTAAACCAAAGTGCAAACTCAAATCCAAATAATTCAGTTGCTCAAGGTCAATCACAGACAAATCCAGCTCAGAGCTCTTTATTTATTCAAGCTGAAACAATTATCAAATCCCATAACGATAAATCAGTAAATAAAGAGAATAAAACTGATAAAAAGGAAACTGCTGGCACAAAGGAAGCAAAAGAAGGTAATTCTGCTAAAGGAGCTTCTTCGACTACTAGTACATCAGGGCAGTCCTTACAGTCACCTATTGAAGGAATAGGTCAGATGAAGGCTGCTTTAGGTGGTTCTTTTGGAGCTAATAACGGAGCAAACTACTCCGATGAGTTTGAAAAGAAGAGAAAGAAAGGTCAAGGCTTTTCAGGAAAAGCTATTGCAAAGACTTACAATAGCTCCCTTCCATCTAATAATATCGGTACAATGCTCGATATTCAGAGTTAACTAATTGTGAACAAGAGTT
>NZ_JBGVMC010000259.1:0-6745 GCF_045124615.1 Succinivibrio sp. | reverse complement strand
ATCATCTGCATATAAAGCACTGTTTGAATCATTCTGCTCTTCAATTAAAGGCAGGCTGTGCTTCTCTTTGTACACAGTGTAGTTTTTATAAAATTCTTCAAGAGATTCATCATCACTATTTGATAGTTTTGAATTTTTATCCTTAAATCTTTGCTTATTTTCAATTAGAGTATCTTCAGATCCCTGATTGCTTTGCTCATCAAATTGATGTTCTTCAATGCTGTCAATTGTATTTTTTGCTATATCATTTATTCTCTCAATCTGTTCATCAAGACTTACTGTGTTTTCATCACTTTGTGTTATTACTGAATCTTTTTGTTCATAAAAAGTAGTACAGGTAAAAATAATAATTAAAAAGGTTAAAAATACACCTGAATAAAGATATTTCTTGCTTACGGTTTTCATAGCTTTATCTGACAATCCTTATATTAAGATCATCCCCATCTTTTTTTATTTGCAGTAAAAGCTCTTTAAAGGCTCCGTCTGCAATGATGCTGTTACCTAATACCCTGTAATTGACTGCAGACTTATGCTTGTTTCCTGTTCCGTCGTTTTGAATACTGAAAAGTAAGGGCGCCTCTTCAAGAGAACTTTTGTCTTTTAATTCAAGAATGGTTCTGCCAGAGCAAAAATATCCTTCTATAAATGAGTCTTTATTATCTAAAACCGTATAGTTGAATGTCGCTGCAGAAAAGTCATTATTCTGTATGGTATTTTTGTTATAAGCCTTATCAGTATTCTGATAGGGAATATCATCTGATATGTGAATATCCTTTGAATAGCTGTCATTATTGGAGTTTGAAAAAAACTTCTTTTTTGAGTTTTCTGGATAATAAAAATGAACAGACTGCATAAAATCTGATGATGTCGATTTTAATCTTATATGATATGTTCTCTTGTCTGTTGTAATGATAAGTGAGGTTTTAAGACCAGTATCTAGCGGTTTTACAATCAGATGCTCAACAAAACCACTTTCATTGCCGGATTTTGCAAATTCAACAGACCATCTTGCACCATCTCCTAACTGCACTGAATTTATGTGCTCGTTTTGCTCCATTGCTATGTCTGTAAGCTCTAGTATTGCGCATACAACAGTTGGGATCTGAGATCCGTAATTGAATCTTACAGTTCCTGGCATAATGGCAAAACCACCTTTAGAATTTCTATCAAAGCTGTTTAGCTTTTTTAATGTGGCATTATCCCTTTCATCAAGATATGTTCCGTTATCAGCTGCATATTCATCTCTTAAAGTATCTGAAAAGACAGTAAAAGAGCAGAATAAAAACATAAGGACGATAGATTTTTTTAACATGTTATACCTTTGAAATTATCTTTGATACTCTGATATCGTTAATAAAGATCCCAAGAGGATTAAGTCTTAGTGTTTCCAGATCCTTTGCGTTTACTTTCTTTATCTCAAAACTCAAGAAAGCCTTGTATCTTTGACTTTTATCCTTCTGAATTACTGAAAAATCCAACTGATAGCGGCTTTGTGATATTGCACTTACAGTTTCAACAGCCACATCCTGAATATTTTTCTGTGCGCTCTTATCTTGATAGTATCTGTCTATTTTTCCTTTAGCATCGCTCTTTAGATTAGTTGATGCATATACCTTTTTTATAAGTGAAATGTTCTGCTCTCTATCAGATGTACTTGTATACATTGATTCAATATAAGTGCAGAGAAAATCTGTTATCGCCTGTGGTGGAATTTTCAGATCTTTTTGTATGATCTGTGTCTGTAAAATAGCTCCACTCTTATCAAGCATTACTATGTAGGGAATGAATCTGTCCTTTTTGCACTCATCAATATAGGCAATGCTGATACAGAAAAGCAGCATAAGACTTGTAAAGGCTAAAGCATATGGAAGAAACATCTTCTTTAATTCATAGGTAAAAAAATCAAAACGTCTGATTCCAATGCTGTTTGTGATTTTCTTTTTTAAAGACATAAAGCCTCCACACAGTTGTTATCTTCATCATTTGCTTTGTTTTCCTTGTTTATGCCTAGAAGCTCCTTTTCCTTATCTGACAGAATCAGGCGAAACGGCATAAAGATATCAGCCTTGTGCAAAAAGAAATCCTGTTTTTCTCTGCCGTTTGCAATTTCATATATTTCACGTTCATTAAGATTCATCTTTTCATAATGTTTTTTCATATGTGCAGATTGAAGTGCTGAATTTGGCAGATATACTCTTGTCTGAACGCAGTCAAGAATGTCCACAAAGTTTGATGTCATGCTTAAATCTGTAATCGACTGTGTTGCCATAATTAGAGTTACATTGTGTTTTCTTAATGTTTTTATCCACATGATTAGCTCTTTGTTAAAATACTCATCCTTTAGCATCATCCATGCCTCATCAATGATGATGGCACTTGCCTTGTGCTTTTGTACGCTGTCATTTATAAGATTGAAAACAGCCTTTAAAGTAGGATAAAGATGACTCTTTTCTCTTGAGAATAACTGAGCACATTCAAATACTGTAAGCTCATTTGTAAACTCAGTCTTGCAATCACCGTCTAAAAGAGCATTTTCTGCTTTGCTTTTACAATATTGCTCAATGATCTTTTTTAGATTTATGCTTGTAAGCACTGAGAGAAGATCACTTAAAGAATGTCTGTATTCTGGCATCTTGCAAAGAAGCTCTAAGGCAAGTCTGATTTCCTGCCTTTCATCAATGCTAAGTACATATCTGTTGTACTCAAAAAGACTTACTAAGAATTCAAATGCATCTGTAAACTTATCCTCGTTACTAAGATCGTAAAGAGGACAAAGCGATATATCCGATCTCTCATCTAGGCATATATGCGCACCTTCAATATGAGAGCAAATCTTTTTGAGAGAATATCCCTTGTCAAAACAGAAGATATGCATATCCTCATACTGTAAAAGAGCAGGAATGAGCGATCCTAGAAATACCGATTTTCCAGCACCTGTCGGTCCAAGAACAAGACAGTTTGCAAGCTCGTTTATGTGCAGATTAAGATTTGATATTCCGTTATCAAAGCTTTTTACTGTCATCAAAGATGGAGCCCTATCTCCAAAGAATTTTGTATTTGGAGAGTATTTTTCACCTTTAAAGCTTGTATTTAGAGGTAGAAAGTCTGCAAATACCTCATTAGATATCAGAGCGCGTCTTACATTTTCTGTACAGTGTCCTGGCAGAGAGCCAAGATATGCATCAGTTGCATTGACAGACTCAATTCTTGCTCCAAAACCTAAAGAGAGAATTAACTTTGCAGCCTGTTTTGCCTTTCTTTTAAGTTCATACAGTTTTCTGTCATAAATGATTATGCAGCCTGTATAAGTACCAAAGATCTTGGCATTTTTATTAAGTTCACTTTTTGCCTCTGATACGTTTTGCTCCTGTTCAATTGCATCAGTGTTTTCTGTAACAGGAGATTCTGAAAACATACTGAAAAGTCCTCTTTTTTTCTGAGCCCAGAATCTTCTGTACTTTTCTAAATGAAGATTGCTTTTTAATCTGTCAAATACAATATATCTGCTTGAGTAACGATACTCAAAATCAAGCTCAGATAAAGCATTTAGAATGCAGAACTCAGATGAATTTGGAAAACCTTCAACTGCAACAACACCAATATATTTGTCAGCAATCTTTGGAAACATTCCTGATTCAAAATCGCTGTCAGACAGCACCATATCAAGATAGAAATCCTGTTTTGGAAGCATGAGCGGTGTGTGGTTAAAACAGATGCACTCTCTTAAAAAACTTATGGTTTCATGAGATTTGATGCCTGTGAAGTTTTTGTAGGTACATTCTCTTAATTCAAATGATGTGCTTATTCTCTGAAGAACTCTGTCTGTCTGCGTTTTAAAAGCTTCAAGAAGATCACTGATACTTGTATCAGTCTCATTATTGGAGTTTTTTGTAAATAGACTTGTAAGAGTCTGTGCATCAAGAGTTCCTGCAAGTGAGGTTACACAAAGATAGTATTCATTTTTATAGCATGCATCGTGCTTTAAGGTGTCCATTCTTTTGCAGAAAAGCTCTTTTGCTCTTACAGGACCATGATAAGTGCTATCAGGATTAATATAATCATTATCCTTTGTTCTTATCACGTCAAAATTGATAATGAAACTGCTGTTAACCTCTTTTATGGCATCACAAACAGATTGCTGCTTCTTTTTGATTAAAAGAGGATCTTCAAAGCTTATGCACTGCGCTTCAATTTTATAAACCTTCATGAGTGCGCCGTTTTTGAGTATGACTATATTGTCAGGTCCTAATAAGGCGTAATCAATCAGATCAGTAAAAGCATTCTTTTTTACTGCTTTTTTGTCTTTTAATAACAGAACCCTAAGGCAGAGTGCTGCAATTAAAAATGTTATGACAAAGCCAATAGTAAGCATAAAAACCACGTACTGAGCCATTATTTTCTGTATCCTATAGTGAATATGTTTCCATGTGCAAGATAGTTATCTTTGTATCTTATGTTGCGCATATATACCTTAAAGAGCATAGGATCGTTTAGCTGCATAAGATAAAGTGCTGTATATCCTGAGCAAAAGAGAAAAAATGATAGTAAAAAGCCTTTAATACTCAGACTTATACTTGCTATGACAATGCATAAAAACAAAAGACTCATGCAAAGCTGTCTGTCAGCAAGTAAAAAAGTCTGAGTTCTGATTAAAGACTGATAGATATCGTGCTTTTCTCCCATCAGCACATCCTTGAATACTTGTCTATTGATGCTTTTGAGTAATCAATATAAAAGGCAATATCAGAGTTTTTTGTAGAAATCTGATTTTTGTCTTTGTGTAAATTTTCCTTTTTATAATCAGTGCTGTTATTAACACTTACACCATCATCAATGCATGCACCGTTGAAAACGCCTGTCATGATGCTGTTAGCACCAAGGATCATGCCGACAACAAGCACAAGATAGACTAGGGATTTTACAAAGCGGCTTATTTCACCACCTGCAAAAATAAGAGTCATACCTGAGGATACAATTCCTATAAGCGCAACAGAGCGCGCAACAGGTCCTGTAAGTGACAACTGAATATCCTTAAGATAACTTTCATAGGGGAGTGCTGTTGAACTTACCTCTGATGCGTTTGCATCATTTAAAAAAAGTAAAAACAAAAGCGTTAGCGAAAATGCTATGAGCGTTCTTTTCATATAAGATTTTCTCCTAGGAGTTCTAATTTATATTTTTTATCTTCAAAACCGTTAATCTGATAAATACAGTGCACATGTCTGTACGGATCTTTTTTTAGCACTACAATCGCATCGATTGATGCTCCTATAAGTCTTTCAATGCCTGATGGAGCATTTGGATTTCTGCTTATAAGAAGCTTTAATCTTTCAAGTGCCTGGATTTCATTGCCTGCATGCATAGAGCACATAGCTCCATCATGTCCTGTACTTAAGGCATCGAGCATATCAAGAGCCTCTTTTGAGCGTATTTCTCCTACGACAATTCTGTCAGGTGACAGTCTTAAACTTGCTTTGACAAGATAGGACATATCAGCATTCTTTGAGGTATACAGACTTACGCAGTTTTTTCCATTTATCTCAAGCTCCGGCGTATCCTCAATTGTTATAATTCTTGACTGTGCATCATTGCAAAGAACAAGTCTTAATAGTGAGTTTAAAAAAGTTGTTTTTCCGCAGGCTGTCTGCCCACATATAAGAAGATTCTTTTTACTTAAGATCAGCTTTTTTAAAACCTTATACAGATGCTCATTTATAAAACCATCACTTAGCAGTTCATCAATACTGATAGATAGAGTATTAAATGATCTAAGACAGAAAACAGGAGCCTTAACAAGTGGTGGCAGTACCGCTGCAAAACGGACCTTAAGAAAGTCAATTTCGCAGTCAATTACAGGACTGTTGTTCGGTATTTCCTTGCTGTTTAATGAAGCAATACTTCTGATAATTGCTGATGCCCTATAGGTATCAACGCATCCTACCTGCTCTAAATGACCATGACTGCACTTTACAAACATTTTTCCGTCAGGATTGAGCATAAGCTCTTCAACTTTCTTCTCAAGAATCGAATTGACCAGATCTCTGCCAAACAGTGAGTAAAGTGACTGTCTTATTCTGTCCGACTGAATGTTTTCTTTTTCAAACATACAAACACCTGTTTTTAACGCAGGCATTATTGCACTTGATTTTTTTTTGCCTTTATCAAAAGATGCACAATCTGCACTGTGGATATTTAACAGTCTGAATTTAAAAGAGAAAATGATAATAATTTTGATAAAATAACTTGGTTTATATAAGTGTGTGTACTGTGTGTGCTTTAGTACAAAATAATTATTTTTGTTTTGACGATTCTTATGGTAAAGAATAGAATCTAAGGATCTTATCTGTCTTTAATAGACAAATCATTTAAACAATAATATAAGGTGAAATTATGTTCTGCTCTAAGTGTGGTGCCGATAATCCTGATGGTGCAAATTTCTGTATAAAGTGCGGTCATGCTTTAAACTTTACAATTCCTGAGAATAAGGTAAATACTGTACCTGCTGCAAATCAGTCACTCATAAATGAGACTCAAAACTGCAATTCTCTCATGATAATTGGCTTGATTTTTTCTCTTCTCAATTACGTACCATACGTAAATATCATGAGTTGTATTGTTTCTTATATTGTTACCATTCTTGGAATGTGCAAGGTAATAGCTTTCTGTCAGAAGTATGTCAGTTTTGATTCAAATGCAGCATTGATAGAGAAAATGACACGAACCCTTCGTCTTCATTACATTATTA
>NZ_JBGVMC010000258.1:0-1309 GCF_045124615.1 Succinivibrio sp. | reverse complement strand
AGGATGCTTTATCAGAAGAAGTAAAAGCTCAAATTCCTTCAAGGAAAGATCAAGTTTCTTATCTCCAGCAAAAACTGTATGTTTCTGTTCATTTATAACAATATTCTCAAAAGTTACATCTAAAGATATATCGCTGTCATTTTTGCTTCGTCTTAAAATGGCTTTTATTCTTGCAACAAGCTCCATCATTGAAAATGGCTTTGTCAGATAATCATCTGCACCTAAATCAAGAGCTTTGATTTTTTCATATTCAGCTCCCCTAGCTGTTGCCATAATGATAGGAACGGAAGCTGTTTTTGATGACTGACGTATTCTTTTTAATACATCAACGCCACTTAAATCAGGAAGCATGACATCTAAAACTATAAGATCTGGGATCTCATCTTTTAATGCATCAAAGAAACTTTTGGCATTTTCAAATCCCTTAGCTGCAAAATTCATTGAGGTTAAGGTATAAAGCTCTAACTCTCTGATATCAGCATCATCTTCCAGACAGTAAATCATATCCCTCTCCCTATGAAAGCTCACCTGAAATCATATATAAGGTACATTTTGCCACATTGCAACTATGATCACCAATTCTCTCTAAGTACTTTGCGATCATTAAAACATCTAAAGGAAGAGAACCATCTGTATCTTCAGATTTTCGAATTTCTCTGATCAGAGCAAGTTTTATCAGATGGAAATACTTATCAACAACTGTATCATGCTTTATTACAGCTCTTGCTTGATCCTCATTTTTTGTTATGAAAGAGTCAACGCTGTTTTTTACCATTTCAATAGCTTCTTCGCTCATTTTTTCAATCAGAAGAATTTCATCTCCTCTGTAACTGAAATTAAAGCTAGATATAAGCTCTGCTATTGAAATTGCCTGGGTTCCAATTCTTTCAACATCTCTTACAAGTTTAAGTGTAGCTGAAATAATAAGCATGTCCTTAGCAACAGGTTGCTGTCTTAAAATTGTTTTAATACACAAAGATTCAATCTCTCTTGCTTTAGATGAAAGATCATAATCATTCTTGTAAATTGCCAGCGCCTTTTCCTTATCATGAGTTCTGAAAGCTTCAAAAGCGTTATTTAGATTCTGCTCGCAGCTTGAAGCCATAAGTATAAGTAGCTCACTTATCTTCTGAAGAAGTTCATCAAGTACAAATCTCATTTTATTTTTCCTTTATCCAAATCTACCAGTTACATAATCTTCACAACGCTTATCCTTAGGCTTTGTAAAGATATTGTCTGTTGAATCCATTTCAACAAGATCACCTAGCAAGAAAAATGCTGTTTTATCTGAGATTCTCAATGCCTGCTG
>NZ_JBGVMC010000257.1:0-4582 GCF_045124615.1 Succinivibrio sp. | reverse complement strand
GCAGAGGCTCATGAGAAGATCAGAAAGGAATTAACTAAGCAAAGTTAGTTTGAATAAGCTAACATAAAAGTAATAATAATTCCATTTTACTGATGTCAGTAAAATGTACTATACTTTAAAAAATAAAAAAAATCCTCGTTGTCTAGTCATGGAAACAATGAGGATAAATGTGTTTACAGGGCCATTATATTAAGTATGGAAAGAAATGTACATTTAACTTTTGAATTTTTCAAAGTAACTCAACCAAAAGATTCGTCATTAAATTTTGAGGATATTTTAGTTCGATTATTAAATAAAGATATTACTCAAAAAGATAAAAGAATAGTAACTTATGAAAATAACTCTAATGAGATAGTTATTGTTTTTACAAAAGTAAGAATGAACAATATTCCAGACAAAATTAATGTAAATACTGGATCTTGCTCTCCGATAGAACTTAGAGATGATGAAGGTTTAAGTGAAAAAGTTGTTTTTATTTTTAATAAGAAATTAAAAATTGTAGCAATTCAGAAAAATGTAAATTCGATAACATCTACAGGTATATTTAATTTTATACGAACTGAGATTGATGATAGTAAGTTTGAAACAGGTTTTATTATCAGACAAGACGTCTTAGATCAGTTATATAAAATGAAACTGATTACCAAGTGCGAAATTAAAATCGATTGTACCAAAGATTTGTCTTGTTTAAAGGATAGTAACATCAGTATTTTTGATAAAATTGCAAAACAGGAAGATATCGGTGCTAATTTATTAAATATTACATTTTCAATGGGAATAAATAGTAAGGATAGTTTAGCTGATGTCTTGATAAACAAAATTAAAAATCTCAGCTCATCAAATAGTGATGCAATCAGTTCATTGAATTTATATGGCAAAGACGAAGAAAATAAAAGTACTGTATTAGATTTACTTAATTTTAAGTTGGTAGACAAACAAGAAATCAAAGTAATTAAAAGAAGTATTGATAATTCACTGTTAATATCAAGTGCTAAAAATGCGATAAATAACAATTTAGACATATTAAAAGGTCATTTGTGATTATGTATAGAATTTTTGAAAAGCATGCAGGTGCTATTGTATTTGTAATTACAATATTTGTTTTATTTTGGCTTAAAAATATGCTTTGTATGACAAAGATAGAAAGTTCTTTAACAGATTTTTTGAACATATTTTCAATCTTTGCTGGCTTTCTAACTACTTCTATTTCCATTCTTTACTCTATTCAGGATAAAGATTTTATTATTACAGCAAAAACTTCTGGAGCCTATCAAGATTTGTTAAATCTGATCTATAAGGCTATTGGATGCTGTGTTCTTTCAATTGTAGCAGTTATAATTGCAAAATTAATAACAGTTGACTCAGTTAAGCTTATAGCCTTAAGTATTTGCTTTGGTGCTTTATCTGCTGTCATCTTGACTGGTTTCTTATTTATAAAACTCATGTGTCTTAACAAATAAGGCAGTATCTCTACTGCCTTAAACTCACCTATTTAGATTGTATCCACAATAAATCGGCTTGTCGTTTTGTCTGATGATTTTGCGAGCTCTTTAATCTGATTCATCTCATCTTCAGTACAGACAACAACAATGCGCCCTAATTTCTTAAGTTCTGGTGCTTTGTTATGTCCTGTGGTTCCAACAGGACGTCCTGCACCTTCTCTGTATCAGCCTCTCTCTTAACCTCCAAGATTAGAGCTTAAGAATAACTAAGCGCCAAAAACCGTTAATTTTGGAGCTTAAGAAATGCTAAGAGCCAAAAATCATTAATTTTGGAGCTTAATAAAACATCAAGACCCTCATTTGAGGGCCTTAATTACTAAAATACATAACAGAATAATCATTTTATAATATCTCCTTAATTACCATCCCAACCTTCTCTAACTATTTTGTTAGTTGTACCACCATCAAAATAGTATTGGGGTACCGAGGTGTTGTCCTCAAAAACTTTCTGTTTATGCTTTGTGTTCTTCATTATTCTTTCTCCTTTACACATATTTCTACAAAATTTGGATTAAGGGAGTTTTGATAACTATCCAATACTTTATATGATTTATACTTTTTAGTATCGATATCTTTTAGTTTTGCAGTATTGATAATTACTCTCTCAGAGTAGTCATCTTCATAATCAGGATTTAATGACCAATCATTGTAGAAGATTGATATAGTCTTATCTAAAAAAACTCCTTTTTTGTATACTTTTAGCTCTTCTAAAAAGTCAGATAGTAATGGTTTTTCTTTATTCATATTCATCTTCTTCGTCTTCCTCAAATAACTTGTTAAAGCACTCTTCGCATAAGCCTGATATTTCCACTTCTCTAAGTCCTGCTTCTGTATAACAGTGCTCTTTTGCAACTCTTCCACATTGATAACATATTACGTCACCATTCTCGTTACGTGTGAGTGGTCTTATATTGTAGGTTTCTTCAAGTATATCTTTTTGGAGTTCTATAATTTTCATTTTTAGCCCTCCAATTCTTTGAGTAAAGTTAATACGTGCAATCTAAAATTTTTCTGCTCCGGTAAAGTAACTCGTAAATCAAATCTAATGTGATCCAAAGTTGCAGGATCTTTTGCTGTTGGATATTTTGCTAACATCTCTAAATATTTCTGTTTTTTGTTGTGTAACCACCATAGATTTAAATCTATTTTTTCATTTATCTTTTTTAGTGTTTTCTGCAAATAATACTTTTTCTTTGCAAGCGATTTAATTTTATTTACCTTGTTATCAAAAGTTGTTAAAGTATCAGTAAGAATAAGCATTTTAATTCACCTTTTCAAATCTGTATTTCTGTTTAACATCAGGATATTTCTGATGATCTACTTCGCTCATGAACATATCAAGAGGTCTGACACATACATCTCCCCATCGTACAGCTGTAAGAGTACATCCCTTTACACTAGTAATTAGACGTGTTTGTTCTTCGGTTAATCTCTGATACACAACCATCTGCTCGCCCGTTTCTGAATGATGTGCAACAGTCCATATCCAGTAATAGTTGCCTTTGAAATGTCTATAAACTTCTGCTATTTTAGGTATAGGTCTTTCCATTCTTCCACCTCACGTTATTCCATAAAATGCTGTCTAATAAAACTCTTTGTTGTTATGCCAGCAAAACGGTATTTGCCATTATCAAAGTGAAAAAGAAAACAAAGATTGAAATAAAATCCCTTACATAGCCATTGATAATTGTCAAAATATACTGTTCGTCTGTCGTCTGTGGAATGGTAGTTCATTCTTATTTCTCCTTATCTATAGTTCCTTCCTGTGTCTTTTGAATAAGCCACCTTGTATATTTCTGTAACTCGTTATTAAAAGCATCTGTGGCATTGATACGAGGTGTTACCCAGCGCAGATTACTTGCAAGATTGTTTCTGGGATCATTATCAATATGATCAACAATTGTGTGTGTCTCTGGATCCGGATTCTCGCAAAATACAGATGCTACTAACCTATGTACAAATACATGTTTTTGAGCCCCTCCTGAATACAGCATACATGCCAGATAACCTCTTGATTTGTGATTTGAAAAAGAGCATTTGCTTAAAGCTACAGGTTTCTTTGTTTTTGAGTTCCAAACCCTGCCATAATTGCTGACAAGATACTTTTCAAAGGGAGCGACTAATGGCTTAAATGTTTCACCTTTCAACGCAAATTTTTCTAAATCAGTCATTCTTGGACTCCAACTCGGCAATCTTTTCATCTATCAGATTAGATAGTCCCATATAACCATCTGCAGACAGAGCTAGTACAAATTCGTTTTCTCTGAAGATATCCATATAGACCTTTGTGCGTTTCTTCATGAGCGAGTTTCCGTTGTACTCTCTAAATGCAATCCGATCATTGTCATCAGCAAGTATTCTTCTGATATAGAACTGGGCCTTCTTTAAATCCTGCAGAGGATTACCCTTATCCAGATATCTGAAACAATACTTTAAGCAGTTTCCAAGATTGAAACCTAGTAATTCACATAGTTCTATAGGTTCAACTAAAACTGCGTGTTTGTGGTAGTGAGATGGTTGATTGATTACGTCTTCATTCTTAGTCATTTCTTTTCTCTCCTTGCTTGTGCCCTGGCTCTTTCTCTTAATAACTTTGCCATATATTTATCCGGTTCATTCTCTTTTAAGTAAGCTCTTCTCTCATTAGCCCATTGATTGATGCGCTCTCTATTCTTCTCTCTGTACGCTCTCTGTTTTTCGAGATATTCCTGATGTCTTACTGGATCTGCCATAATCTCTGCCAATCGCTGTTTTGCATATGCAGCTCTTTTAGCCTTAACTTCAGGATCATTTTTCCTTCTTTCATAATTAAGCTTGTTATGGCGTCTAGCTGTCTCTTTTCTTCCAAAAATCTTAGATTTCTCGCATATAAGCCTTGCTCTTAATAGAAATACTTCCCTTTCTTCACGACTACAGTTACAATTGCATCCGAGCTCTGACATTATTGACAGTTCAGCTCTTTCAACACATTCAAGATTAGAGATGTCGAAGTTTCTTTTATTACCATCCATGAAGATAACAGTCTTACCTTCAGCACTCTGTCCTGGATGATTTTGCTCCCATACGTACCGCTGATACTG
>NZ_JBGVMC010000256.1:0-3080 GCF_045124615.1 Succinivibrio sp. | reverse complement strand
TCATCAATCTAATAATTGACTATAATGTGACGCAGTTAAAAGTTTTATCGGAGATTGATATGTCTTTGCCAGATGAAAAAAGTCAGTCACTGCTAAGCAGAATATTTGCTTTCATACTAAGTTTTGCAATCTTATATGGCTGTCTGAGTCTTGGTCGTTATATTTCTCAGCTTCTACCTTTTGTTTTCCCAGGAAGCATTATTGGAATGCTTATTCTGTTTTTGCTTCTTGAATTTAAAATCCTTCGAATGCATTGGATAACACCTTGTGCCGATGTTCTTATGCGACATATGGTATTTTTATTCATTCCTGCCGCTGTTGGCATGGTTGCATATTTAAATGAAGTTTTTGATTCCGTTCTGGTTATTATTTTCAATGTTCTTTCAGGTATTGCTCTTATCATTCTGATTGTAGGAAGACTGTTTCAGCACTTTACAGAGAATAAAGAACAAAGAGAGCAGCGTCATGAGCTTTATAAAAGAGCATCAAACATCAGAAAACTAAAACGCAGAGGTGCTTAGAATGTCATTTTCACAGATGTTAAGTGATCTGTTTTCAAATCATACAATGATTTATTATGTAGCTCTTCCTTTAACTGTAGTTCTTTATGTTGCAGCAAGATATCTGCAGGAGAAGAGCAATTTAGCTTTATTAAATCCTCTTTTAATACCAATGATAGCAATCATTGTTCTTATAATAATGACAGATTCTAATGCAGAGGATTATCAGAGAGGTGCATCAATTATCACATGGCTTTTAGATCCTGCAATTGTTGCCCTTGCAATTCCACTATATCTTAAGTTCAGAATGATTAAGGCTCAGGCCTTACCTATTTTGATTTGCTGCACAATTTCAATTATTGTAAGTTTCTTTATTTCCTATATAAGCTGTCATCTGCTTTCTGTAAATGAACAGATGATTCCTACACTTGGTGCAAGATCGATTACAACACCTTTAGCTATGGATGTATCTTCAAGAACCGGTGGTATTGCCTCTGTTACAGCATGCATTGTTGTATGCGTAGGTATAACAGGTGCACTAATAGGTTTCCCTCTCATGAAACTTTTCCATATTCGTTCAGCTCAGGCTCAGGGACTTGCAATGGGTGCTGCAGCTCATGCTGTAGGTACTAGTGCTGCAAATCAAGAAGGTCAGACTCAGGGGGCTTATTCATCATTGAGTCTGATAGTATGTGGTATTCTTACATCTTTTCTTGCAACACCGCTTTTTATACTGTTCAGATATTTAGATTCGCTGTTCTAGATATATAAAACTAAAACAAAAGGCTTCTGATATAAAACTCAAATGAGTATTTATTCAGAAGCCTTTTTAGATCTTGTAAAGACAGTCAGTTATTTACTCAGAGTTTCCTGTACAACCTTAAAGTTTTGTCCATCTCCAATTCTCACAAAGCTCAAACGGTTTGTGAAACCTTCAGGTAAGTCCTCCTGATGATGTGATACAAACAATATGGATGTATTACCATTATGCATAGCATAAGAAATAAATGATTTGACAAGGGCTCTTGCGTAGCTGTCTAAGCCCTGCAATGGCTCATCAAGGATAAGTAGTGGAGGATTTTTAACTAATGCTCTGATAATAAGAACAAGTCTTTGCTGACCAAAAGACAGGGATTTGAATCCCACATCTTCCTTATCTGACAGACCAGCAATTTCAAGCCATTTTTTAGCAATAGTAATTTCCTCATCACTAACCTTAGAGTAAAGACCTATAGAATCGTAGAATCCTGAAAGTACTACATTGATAACAGGACCGTTTACTCTGTAGTCAAGATGCAGTGCACCAGATACAAGGCCATAATATTTCTTGATATCCCAGATTGATTCACCAGAGCCTCTCTTGTAGCCGAATACTGTTACATCATTTGTATAAACAAGAGGATTTTCACCTGTAATAAGAGATAGCAGAGTTGATTTACCAGCACCGTTTGGTCCCATAATATGCCAGTGCTGACCTTTTCTTACCTCAAAATATAAATGATCAAGAACCTTTCTTTGATATTCGATATTTACATCCTTCAAGCTTACAATAACATCACCTTCAATTTCAGGGAGTTTTGCTTTCTCTGGTGCTTTTGGCAGAGTTACATCAGGAACATTTGCATAACCTAAAAGCATTTTTGCATCCTCATCCTGTTCAATTTCTTCAAAGGATGCTAGCTTTACAATCTTGCAGTCACTGATGATACCCATTGATGTTAATGACTTGGGAATCTCTGATGGTCTGTTTACAATAAGAACCATTGGTGTCTGATAATCAGTATGCAACTGCTCGATAAGATTTAGCAGATCTGCTCTTGTCTCAACGTCAAGAGCATCAAAAGGAGTATCAAAGATAATCAAATTTGGCTTTGATGATAAAGCATGTGCAAGCAGTACCTTTCTTCCCTCACCGCCTGAAAGACTGCGGATTGACTTGTCAAGAAGAGGTTCTAATTTAAGAGCACTAACAAGCTTGTTTAAAACTTCCTTGTCATCATCCTTGAATATCATGTTTGGAGTGATGCCGATTTCCTCTTGAGCAGTAGTGCAGTCTGAATTTCTCATTTCATAGTCTGCCTCATACAGTTCAAGTTGCTTTTCAAATGAAACTAATACCGGATGATAATTAGTAGGTGCAACACCGCTTGATAATTCAAAATCTCCATTCAGTGCTTTTGCAATGGAGGTTTTTCCAGAGCCGTTGCCACCGATAAGAACGATAAGATCGTTTGGGGCTATTGTTATATTTCCAATTTCAACGCTTCTGTTTTCGTCAATCTTAAAGATTGCATCTGTAAAACTGATAGTTCTTTGAGTCATAATTCTTTCCTATAAAACAATAGTTAGAATTATAGAACTATTGGTAAATTTTGCAATACAAAAAATATTATGTTGCAAAATTTGCAATTATGAGACTTTTTTCAATTTTTCTTTCTTGTATCAATCTGTTACATGCTTTTTTTATAAAAATAAATCTACTTCAAATAATTTATAAATATTTTTTCAAAAGCACCGCTTTTGGTTTTAAAATCAAAGCTGTTAACACTATACTTTAGTTATATGTACGATAAAAATCAT
>NZ_JBGVMC010000255.1:0-3738 GCF_045124615.1 Succinivibrio sp. | reverse complement strand
TCCAATAGACTGTCTGACCTTTCTTAATTTTGCCTCTGAATAGGATGTAATATCTTCACCATCAATAATAACCTTTCCGCTTGATGGTGTTTCAAGCATATTGATAAGTCTTATAAGTGTAGACTTTCCGGCACCAGAAAGTCCTATTACACCAAATATTTCGCCTTTTTTGATATTAAGGGTTACACCTTTTAAAGCATGAAGAGATGTATTTTTATCAAGCTGATAAATCTTGTGAAGTTTTTCTAATTTTATCATTGCCTAAGTATTCTCAAATAACAATCGCATATGCTATGCGATTTATTAGGAAAATTTTGTACTAAAAGTAAATTTTTTTCATATATTTGTTACAATGGATATATCTTAATACAAAATTATAATAAAGCAAAAGGCATTTTTTAATACGGCGGTTAATCTAATGGCTTTCGGATTATTCTCAAACAGAAAAAGCGATACTGAAAAACAGAAGGGAACATTTTCTTTTTTAAATAAGCTGACAACCCAGTCAGCATCTAAGCCAAACAGCAGTCTGGTTCATGATTTTGATGATGAAAACAGTTTTTCAGTTCCATCAAACAAAGATCTATTTGCTAATGTCCACTTAAATGACAATCTTAATTTTCAGCAGGAAAATATGAGTGCTGACATAAGCTTCAATCAGGATATAACCGATCCTAAAATAGAACAGAATACAAATACAGATCCATATTCTGCCCTAGCCCCTAATCAAGAAGACGATTCAATCAGATCAAAATACTACACATATGCAGGTGATGAGTCTTACTTAAATGAAGAAGGTAGAGACAGCGATCATCTATATATTGGACCTGGTGAACCATTAACACCAAAAAGAAGAAAAGTTGAACAGCAAGCAGAAGATACAAAACCACAGACTGAGGATAAGGCAAATCCATTAAATCTATCTGAAAATACAGCTGTTCAGGGAAATGTTGAAAATATCAAAGAGCCATTAGAAAAAGAAGAAGAAGATCAGTTCTTATTTGGCAATGATAAGCAGAATTTGAAAAGTTCATTTGAAAGAGAGCTTATTGACAGAGCTCCTCGCTTTGAGAAAACAGTTGATACACAGAATAATCTTTTTAATGAAAATACTGACTGTCAGAACTATGAGACTGAATCAGTATTTGGTGCAAATCAGTTAAATTCTCAAAATACTGTTTTAAAAAATTCTTTTGAGGAAAATATTGCACATAATAATGATAAAAATGCAACTGAGAACAAAAAGACTTTAGGCTTTCCCCTACTTACGGTTCTGTTTTTCAGAAAACTTTTTGCATCATTGTTTACCTACACAAATCTTGGAGCTGTATTTACCGGCTCTTCTATGAAGTTTTTTGGTCCATCATCTCCATCATTCATGATTGTTCCTTATTTCTTTGCCGGTTTTATCTGTGCAGTAGGAGCAATGCTCTTTGCAAAAATCGCAAATCCTCTTTTAAGCTCAAGCGTAGCTTTTACAATTTATGTACTGATTACAGGATGTAATGGATTTAGTGGAATAGGAACACTAATTTCTACAATGAGTCTTAGAAAAATTGATTTCTATGCAAAAGCAGTGATTGTTCTTGTAACAATGCAGATCTTTATTGCATGCTTTGACAGATTCCTAGAAATTTATAAGATTGACACTTTGTTTGCGCTTGGATTTGCAGTTATGACTATGCTTGCAGCTTTTACTGCAGCAACATTGAACTATGGTCACAAGGATGATCCTGTAAGCACCTACGGTTCATTATCTTTAAGAGGTCTTGCTATCAACGCTGTTATCGTTCTTGCTGTTACATTTGTAGTTCTTGATTGGCAAATCGCTCTATCAATGATAGGAATATGTCTTTTTGTAAGAGTATCAATAGGACAGTACATGTACATAAAAGACTTAAATGCAGGTATCGCTAACGTATGTGCTGTAAAGCTGATAACACTCATTCTTTTAATGCTTGATCTTACCTTTGCAGCAAACGATCTACCTTTCATTTCTGCTCTATTAAAGAGCTAAAAAATTAAAGCCGTATATGAACCTTTACATTCATATACGGCTATTCCGCTATTGCCAAGTTGGGAATTCTTTATTATTTAGAAAAAGGCTTTCTTAAAATAGTATCGAGTTTGTAATCACTTACCTCAACATCACTGACAGTAATGTCTTTTAATTTTAAATTATACAAATTCTCAAAATTCTCAGATGTAACTGAAGCTAAATAGTCTTCACTAACATTTTTAAACTTTGCAATAAAATCCAGTGTATATCTTACAAATGCAGGCTCATTCTCAATTCCTCTGACAGGAATAGGTGCAAGATAGGGGCAGTCTGTCTCAACAAGCATTCTGTCAAGAGGAACATATTTAATAACCTCTCTTACATTATCTGAAGCTTTAAAGGTAGAAATACCTGTAAAAGAAATATAAAAGCCAAGATCGAGGCATTCTCTTGCCATCTGCACAGAATCTGTAAAGCAGTGGATCACACCACCAACATCTCTTGCATTTTCAGATTTAAGTAAAGCTACTGTATCTTTATGAGCACATCTGGCATGTATAACAAGTGGCTTTTTAACCTTTAGTGCAACCTGAAGCTGTTTTGCAAAAGACTCTATCTGAGCATCCTTTGTTTCTTCAGAATAAAAGTAGTCAAGACCTGTTTCACCTAATGCAATAACCTTATCAGAGCTCAAAAGATTCTTTTCAAGCTCTTCTTCACTAAAGTTAGGTTCTTCATCAAGATTCAGTGGGTGTAGTCCGACAGCATGATAAATGTTGTCATATGAGCCTAAAAGCTCCATCCCCTTTTTAAATTCTGCATTTGTGCACGATACATTCAAAAAATGACTAACATTGCACAGATTAGCTCTTTTGATAATCTGCTCTATGCTGTCTGCTGCCTTTGAATTCAGAGATAAACCTGTAAGATGGCAGTGTGAATCAACCAAATAAGTCATTTTATGAATATATACCTTAAAAATTTGCGGGGATATTCTATCAAAAACAAATCGACTTGTGTGATTAATGACTCAATATTTTTTCAAAAAAATTGTATTAAAGGCACTTAATTTTTTGATTAAAAAGACAATTGGTATTTATTTTAATAACAAATACAAAGTATGTTTTAAACTTATACGGAATCAATCTGAAATTTCAAATATCAGTCAAGATTCTTTTTGCATATATCCTTTATGCAGCAGTTTTCACAATCAGGTTTTCTTGCTGTACAAACATATCTACCATGTAGCAAGAGATAATGATGAGCATTGTAAAGATGATCTTTTGGAACCTTTAAAACTACGTTTTTTTCAACATCTTTTACAGTTTTTCCAATACAAAGACCTGTTCTGTTGCAGACACGGAATATATGTGTATCAACAGCAAGAGTATTCTGTTTAAAACCAACATTTAATACAACTTTTGCAGTTTTAGAGCCGACTCCCGGCAAGGCTACAAGATCATCGTAGTTATCAGGAACCAATCCATCAAATCTTGTAACAAGCTCGTTTGACATTTTTTTGAGATTCAACGCCTTATTCTTATAAAGCCCAAGTCTTTTAATGCAGTTTTCAATTACCTGCGTATCAAGTAATGACATGGCTTTGGCATTTGGAGCTATTTTAAAAAGAGATGGAGTTACACTGTTAACAGCTTTATCTGTTGTCTGTGCTGATAGCATTACAGCACAAAGAAGCTCAAAATTATTATTAAAATCAAGTTCTGATTTTGGATTTTTAA
>NZ_JBGVMC010000254.1:0-5855 GCF_045124615.1 Succinivibrio sp. | reverse complement strand
GGCATCTAAGCCTGCTGGACGCGGTGTTTGGATAGTAAAAGAGATCCCTAAGAAAACTAGAGATCTCTTTGATCTGTTTAAAATTGCTTACCCTAAAAAGCAGGTCAAAAATTAGTAACTATGACCTGCGGAGTTTAGGATGAAAAAAGAGAGCATAGGCTCTCTTTTTTTTAGCGCTGAAATCTTACTTTGAAGCTTCTAATTTCTGCTCTAAGTAATGGATGCTTGCGCCACCCTTGATTTCAACAGGATCAGTTAACAGATCCTTGTGTAGAGGAATATTTGACTTGATACCTGAAAGAACAAGCTCGTCTAAAGCCTCTAAACCACGTACGATGGCCATTTCACGGGTATCATCATAAACGATAAGCTTACCTCCTAATGAATCATAGTAAGGTGGAACCTTATAGCCTTGATATACATGTGAATCCCAGCGAACGCCTGGACCACCAGGAACGTGCAGGTACTTAATCTCGCCTGGAGATGGCATAAAGGTCTTTGGATCTTCAGCATTGATACGGAACTCAATAGCATGCCCCTTTAACTTGATGTCTTCCTGCTTGATTGATAATGGATTACCAGCACATACGTTGATCATTTCGCGAACGATATCAACGCCGGTGATCATTTCGGTAATAGGATGCTCAACCTGAACACGAGTATTCATCTCGATGAAGTAGAACTCGCCGTTCTCATATAAGAACTCGAATGTACCAGCACCGCGATAACCGATATCGATACATGCCTGAGCACAACGACTACCAATGGTCTCTCTTTGTTCCTGGCTGATAAATGGAGCAGGAGCTTCTTCTAAAACCTTCTGGTTACGTCTCTGCATAGAGCAGTCACGCTCACCTAGGTAAACAGCATGACCCTGACCGTCTGATAAAACCTGGAACTCAATATGGCGTGGGTTCTCAAGGAACTTTTCCATATAAACAGCTGGGTTGTTGAAGAACATATCTGCTTCACGACGAGTTAAAGCAATTGACTCGTCAAGTTCAGCATCTGATCTTACAACACGCATACCACGGCCACCGCCGCCACCTGCTGCCTTGATGATGATTGGGTAACCAATCTGGTTTGCAAGCTTTCTGTTCTCTTCAGCATTTTCACCAAGAGCACCTGCAGAACCTGGAACACATGGAACGCCAGCTTTCTGCATAGCTTTCTTTGCAGAAACCTTATCACCCATAAGTCTGATGGTATCAGCTGTAGGACCGATAAAAATAAAGCCTGACTTTTCAACCATCTCAGCAAAATCAGCATTCTCTGATAAGAAACCGTAGCCTGGGTGAATAGCATTAGCGCCTGTTGCCTCTGCTGCAGCGATAATTGAAGGAATATTTAAATATGAATCCTTTGGAGCAGCAGGACCAATACAAACAGCTTCATCAGCTAGCTTAACGTGCATTAAATCACGATCAGCAGTTGAATGAACTGCTACAGTCTTTAAGCCTAACTGGCGGCAAGCACGTAAAACACGTAAAGCGATCTCACCACGGTTGGCAATAAGAACTTTTTCAAGTTTCATAATGAATTGTGACCTAAGTTATTATTCAAACTCAAATAGTGGCTGATCGAACTCAACTGCTGAGCCGTTCTCAACTAAGATCTTCTTGATAACACCAGCTCTGTCTGCCTGAATCTGATTCATCATCTTCATAGCTTCGATAATGCATAAGGTGTCGCCTTCCTTAACTGAAGCGCCAACTTCAACGAATGGGCTTGCAGTAGGGCTTGCTGAGCGATAGAAAGTACCAACCATTGGTGACTTCATTAACTTAGATGCATCAACAGCAGCCTCAGCTACAGGAGCTGCAGGAGCAGCAGGTGCAGCAGCAGGAGCTGGAGCTTGAGCAACTACAGGTGCAGCAACAGGAGCTGGAATTACAGTTGAAACAGCCTGAACAACAGCCTTTTCACGAGTAATTTTTAATTCTTCTTCGCCCTGCTTTAAGTTGATCTCAGATACATCTGACTTAGATACGATCTCGATAAGCTTAGCTATCTTATGAATATCAATTTGCATGAACAATATCCTAACTTATGTTTTTTTTAATAATTAATGATTACGGTTTAAGAGTCTTACGGCGCCTCTTAAAGCATATTCGTAACCATCAAGTCCGAAACCTACTATGACTCCAACGGCAATAGCAGAAAGATAAGAATGATGTCTAAATTCTTCTCTTTTATGCACGTTTGAGATGTGTATTTCATAAAAAGGAACGTCGATTCCTGCAAGAGCATCGCGAATAGCAACGCTGGTGTGGGTATATGCGCCGGCATTCAATAATATGAAATCTGTGTTATTGCGGCTATTCTGGATTTTATCAACTAAATCGCCTTCATGATTGGACTGATAGCACTCAATATTGACATCTAGTTCATCAGCAACCTTTTTTAGGTTGTTTTCAAGGTCCTTTAATGTCTCTTTACCGTAAATTTCTGGTTCACGGGTACCTAAAAGGTTAAGATTTGGACCGTTTAACACCAAAATAGAAAATTTAGCCAATTTTTTTCTCCAGAAAGAAAAGTTGGTGCATTTTATCATTTTTATTTGAATGTTTCTCAGATTTTCTTTAAAAATGTTAATTTTTTGCAATTTTTAGGTAATAAACTATGACATTTCTTAAATTTTTTTCTTTTCTGAAAAATATACGCATAAGGTAAATTGTGCAAATTTGTCATGTCTTTTTTGCCAAAAAGTGTAAACGAGTGCACAAAAAATGATAGAATAAGGATACGGAATTTTCTTTTATGACGATTTGTCATCATTAACCTTCACATTGAGGAAACCACATGAGCTTCATGAACAAAGCTAAATCAATTGCAGAATTCGATCCTGAGTTATGGACTGCAATTGAAGGTGAAAACCAGCGTCAAGAGGATCACATCGAACTTATCGCTTCAGAAAACTACGCATCAAAGTGCGTTATGGAGGCACAGGGTTCACAGCTAACTAACAAGTATGCTGAAGGCTATCCAGGAAAACGTTATTACGGCGGTTGCGAGTATGTTGATGCAGTTGAGCAGTTAGCTATTGATAGAGCTTGCAAGCTGTTCAAGTGTGAATTCGCTAATGTTCAGCCACATGCTGGTTCTCAGGCTAATGCAGCTGTTTACCAGGCTTTATGTCAGCCAGGTGACATCGTAATGGGCTTATCATTATCATCAGGCGGTCACTTAACTCACGGCTGTCCAGTTAACTTCTCAGGTAAAGTTTATAAGGCTTATGGCTACGAAGTTAATGAGAAAGGCGAGCTTGATTATGAAGCAATCCGTCAGCAGGCTTTAGAATTAAAGCCAAAGATGATTGTTGCTGGTTTCTCAGCATACTCAGGCATCGTTGATTGGAAGAAGATGCGTGAAATTGCAGATGAGGTTGGTGCTTATCTGTTAGTTGATATGGCTCACGTTGCAGGTTTAATTGCTGCAGGCGTATATCCAAGCCCAATCGAGTATGCTCACGTTGTTTCTTCAACAACTCACAAGTCATTAGGTGGTCCACGTTCTGGCTTTATTCTTTCAAACTGCCATGATCAGGACATCTACAAGAAGTTAAATTCAGCAATCTTCCCTGGTTTACAGGGCGGTCCTTTAGAGCACGTAATTGCTGCAAAGGCAATCGTATTCAAGGAGGCAATGGAGCCTTGGTATGTTGATTACCAGAAGCAGGTTGTAGCAAATGCTAAGTTATTAGCTGAAGAAGTTATGAAGCGTGGTTACAAAGTTGTATCAGGCGGTACTTCAAACCACTTATTCTTAATGGACTTCATCGGCTTAGAGATGACTGGTAAGGATGCAGAGGCTGCTTTAGGTAAGGCATTCATTACTGTTAATAAGAACACTGTTCCTGGTGAGACTCGTTCTCCATTCGTAACTTCAGGTTTACGTATCGGTACTCCTGCTTGTACACGTCGTGGCTTCAAGGAAGCTGAGATCAAGGAACTTGCTGCAATCATCTGTGACGTTTTAGATAACTATCAGAATGATGAAGTAATCTTAAAGTGCCGTGAGCGCGTAAAGGCTCTATGCGCTAAGTTCCCTGTATACAAGGACTAATCAAGTCAGGTAACAAATTTGACTAAGGTCTTAAAACAGGACATAAAGTACATGAAGCAGGCTATTAAGCTTGCTTCTTGTGGCTTATATACATCCTACCCAAATCCTGCGGTAGGATGTGTTATTGTACGCGATGGAAAAGTAATTGGCCGTGGTTATCACCACAAGGCTGGACTCCCTCATGCTGAGATTATGGCTTTACAGGATGCTTCCTTTGATGTTGAAGGTTCCACTGTATATGTGACTTTAGAGCCATGCTCTCATTATGGTAGAACCCCTCCATGTGCAAAAAAACTCGTTGAGTGCAAAGTTGCAAGAGTAGTTGTAGCTTGTGGCGATCCAAATCCAAAGGTTTGTGGTCGTGGATTTGAGATCCTACGTGAAGCAGGTATTGAAGTTGTAGAGCATGTTCTTGAAAAAGAGGCTCTCTTTTCAAGCAGAGCTTTCATGAAATCAATTGTTAAGGGAATTCCTTATGTTGCTGTAAAAACAGGAATGTCTCTTGATGCAAAAACAGCTTTATGCAATGGAAAAAGTAAATGGATTACAAATAGTAAATCCAGAGCTAAAGTTCAGGATATCAGAGCAAAATCAGACTGTATTATCACCTCTTCAAATACTGTAATAGCAGATGATCCGAAGCTAAATGTCAGATATGAAGAGTTAAAAGAAAAGAACAGAAAGAAAATTGATTTTGACTGCGCAAGACAGCCTTTAAAGGTTATTTTAGATTCAAGTGAAAAGTTAGATATTTCAAAATATCAGATATTCTCAAGTGGTCAGAATCTACTTGTATGCGCAAGCGATAATCTAGAAGAACTAAATAAAGAAACTATAATTAATAAAAATGTAAGTAAGGTTTATATTAAAAGAACATTAGATGGTCATATAGATATAAACGCCTTACTTGAATATCTTGGCACAAAGCAGATAAGAAAGGTTTTAGTTGAAGCAGGATCAAAGCTAATATCTGCATTTTTAGATGCCAATGCTGTTGATGAAATATATGCATTTGTTGCTCCTAAGTTATTAGGAAAAGAGGCAAGAAATGCCTTCAACACTCAGAATATACTGGATTTATCTTGTTGCAGAGAATTTACTTTGCATAAAACAAAACGTTACGGTAACGATGTGTTACTTCATTATCTTCTGGAAGAATAATGTTCACAGGAATAGTTCAGGCTGTAGGCACACTTAAAAGCATGGAAAAAAGAGGCAGAGGCTATGTAATTATGGTCGATGCACCTGAAAGCTTTATAAAGAACAACACAATTGCTCTTGGCGATTCAATTGCTAACAATGGTGTATGCCTCACTGTAACAGAGCTTATTGGTAACTCATTTTATGCAGATGTTTCAGCTGAAACTGTAAAATGCACTTGTTTTAAGAATTACAGAACAGGTGACAGACTAAATCTAGAGCTTGCTTGTACCGCATCAACCCATCTTGGTGGACACATTGTTCAGGGACATGTTGATGGAATAGGTGAAGTTATGAGTGTTTCAAAGCTTGATGATGCCGTTGATATATGGATAAAGGCACCATCTGAGCTGTCAAAATACATTGCAAGAAAAGGTTCTATTGCAGTAGATGGAATTTCTCTTACTGTAAATGATGTAGAGAATGATTCTTTCAGATTAACTCTTATCCCTCATACTCAGGGTGCTGTTAATTTTGATAATTTTGAAAAAGGATGTCAGGTTAATCTTGAGGTTGATGTACTTGCAAGATATCTTGAAAGACTTATCTCAAAGCAGGATGCAAATGCACAGAAGAGTGATTCATCTTTG
>NZ_JBGVMC010000253.1:0-12165 GCF_045124615.1 Succinivibrio sp. | reverse complement strand
TAGAAAGATAGCTGTTGTCCGTGGAACAGCGTGGGTATCATCAACTCAAATTACTTGTTGGACTAATGATTACACAACAGGAGGATAACATGATTATCTACATAAAAGACTGTCTGCGAGCTGGATATTGTGTACGTGGTGTAAAAGACTACTGCAAAGCTCGTGGCATAGATTTCAGGCATTTAGTTCGTTATGGCGTATGTATTGAACAATCTAAAATAGAGATTGACGGCTATGTGCAAAAGGTTATAGACCTAAAACAAAAAGAAATAGATAACGAGGAAAAGCAATAATGGGTCATTCAAGAAAGAGTGGTGCAGAGCCAGTCAAATATTACGCAACAATGGAACAGGTGATTTGCATGTCACCTGCCGATGCTATTGTGGAAATTGAAATTAATGAAGAAAAAGCATGGGTTGATCCTATTGTAGAAAATAAAGAGTTTTATATCGACAAGCCTGAACTCTTTGGCGGGAAATCGTCAGAGGGTGGTGTGCAAGGTTGGTGTGAAGCTCGTTTTGGTTCTCCTGAACAAAACAAAAGTAATTATTTAGCCTCCAAAATTAAAGATATACTGAGTGCTACAAGAGGTGTTGTTTCTTTGGTGGCTAAAGATTTTTATTTAGGCAACAATCCTTATTCTAAGCCATGGCATTTCAGAATTAAATCTACTCTGAAAAATGCTGATTACTCCGATAATTGGTACAGAGAAAAAGCTACAATTTCTTATTATGGCTCGGTTTCTACTGAATCTCGTTTTCGTTACATCAAAGCGTTTGCTAATCATGCTTTTTTACATGCAACAAGTAGCAGAAACAATAATGATTTAATCTGTTATTTTTCTCCTGATAAAAACTTAATAAGTATTGGATTTAGTCAATACTTAAACATCAAAAAACTTGATGCTGGTAATTCCTTAAAAACCACAGGCGAACACAACGTTCCTAATGCAAAAAGAGATATGGTCGCTCCTAGTTGGTATGTACCATCAACAGAAGTGGCTACTGTTGTTTACCCATGTGATATGGATCGTAAATATTATGATACTACTTTATATCAATATGGCTTTACAGATAATTATAGATGTGATTTTGAAAAAGTCTCTGATTATTCATTCAACAATAATGATCCGTGGCTGACCTCTCAGCATTACATTTGTTCCAACGCTAATACTTTTGCTATCAGAAAGAAAGGTAGTACATATACATTTGAATATAGACTTGGTATTACTGAAAAGTATACAATAGGTGGTCATTATGGTACTACTACTGTTGTAACAAGTGACGATGGTTCAATCGGTGGTCTATCTTCATGTGATTGTGTGTTTACAGATGGTCTTGTAGCATATTACAGCACTCGGTCAGGAAACAAAATAACTATATATGGTTATACTAATCCTAACCACGGCTCTGCCCAAAATACTCACGGTCATTTCGTGAACAAGCCTAGTGCTGATACTTTTGACTGCTTCGGTTGCGATTCTGAAAAAGGTGTTACTTACATTCTATCTCACGACAATAATGACGAATACCATGTATCAATTTTCTATTCACAATCAGGCACAGGAATTGAAACCTACACAATACCTGATACTTTACCTGTTTCTGACATTGGTGAGAACACTTACTTCCTGCTTACTTATAATTATATGATTTGTGTTTGTGGTGATATTGCCGTGGCATTTGCTCGTGATTTAGAGGATGGTAGTTCTGAATACGACAATTCTCAATTAGACTACAATCCTGCTCATGCAATCCGTGAAGCAATCACAAGTAAAGTATGGGGATTGGGTAAAGACGAAAGCGTTATTGATGATGCTAACTTTAGAGCCGTGGCAGATACTTTGTATAACGAGAAAATGGGTATCTCATTTGTCTTTGAAAGTGACGATAAAGTATCTGATTTTATCGGAGAAGTGTTAAAGGTTATCGGTGGTACTTTACGTGTAGACAGAGCGACAGGGCTTGTTCAGATAAAGCTGTTTAGAGCTGATTATGATCCTGCTGAACTGCTTGTATTTGATACGTCTAATGTGTTGGAAATCAGTAACGTTAAGCGTACTGCATTAAGCGAGTGTGTTAATCAAGTCACATGCAAGTATAAAAACTTCAAGACAGGAGAAGATGCTTCTATTGTTTATCAGGACTTGGCTCTTATGCAGGCACAAGGCGAAATTATCAACGCTGATTTTGATTATCCTTATGTTTACTTCCCTACCGTTGCTGACAAACTGGCTCAAAGAGACTTGTATGAAACATCAGGACAATTCTTTAGCTGTACTATCAAAGTTGGTTTGGCTGGTAGATTTTTAAACCTCGGTGATTGTATTAAGCTGAACTTCCCTCACCTCGGCATTGATAATCTTGTATTCCGTGTGTTCAAAATAACATATGGTGGTAGCAGTTCCAATGAAATAACAATGGAAATTGTACAGGATAAATTCTTCATGCCTAACTCTACTGGATATGTTAAACCTGTAGATGTAGAGCCTGAAACACCTTTACCTAGCAACATCGAGTTTATTAAAACTATGGAACTTCCGTACTATGTTCTATACAAGTTTGGAGAGGATATTGACGCTCTGCTTGACAGAACTTCTAATACAGGTGGTAAAGTAGGCGTATTCATCAGTTCATACAACACTGTTAAACTTGACGGAGCAAAACATTATCTCTCCGTTGATAATGGCGAAACATGGACTTCTGTCGGCAGTACAGATAAAAATGATTTTGTTGCTTCATGCGTTTTAGTTAATAACATCGCACAGTTAGACAACAATTTAATTTTTACTAAAGAGAGCGATTTGAGTAGAATTGACAACTCTTATGTCGGACTTATTGACGATGAAATAATCGGTATTGGTGAGGTTAGTGTTAAGAACAATACTTTGAGTATTGCTAGAGGTTTGTTCGATACAGTACCACAAAAACATAATGCAGGTGCAGTAATTTATTTCTTTAAAATGAATGATAAAAACCTGTATAATACTAATGATTACGTTGCTGGAAATTATTTATTTAAATTCCCTTACACTCTTGATAAAGACGTGCAGAATTTAAATCTGTGTGAAAGTATTGAAACCTCTGTTAGTGGCAGAGCCTACATGCCGTACCCTCCTGCATGCGTGAAACAAGGTGGACAGTTCTTCCCTGACCTGAAACAGTTCGATTTATATTATTCAACTGCTTTAACATGGAAGCCTAGAAACAGACTTACACAGCTTACCGATAATTTTGTATTATGGACTGATAACACAAATATTACAGCCGAATCAGGTGTTGCGTATGAAGTGGCTATGTCTAACAATAGTGGCTCTGTGAGATACGTATACACCACTACAGATTTAAATATGAGTACAAGACTGCCTTGCGATATTGAACGTTATGTAAGATTCACTATTAGCAGTTATAGAGTAGACAATGGTGCTACAACGTATTGTTATCAGCCTGTTGTTATTGAGGGAGAATGTCGAGAAGCAAGTTTTATTTTCGGAATAAATAACTTCTCTCAGCTTGTTTTGGAAACAAATACTTACTATCCGATAACAGCCGAAACTGTTAATGACGAGGTTATACTCAGAATCACTGATACAAACTTTGCTACCGAATTAGGCGTTGATGAAGATGGTATGCTTTATCGTTTAATTGAAGTTTAAGGAAATAATATGACACAAGTTAGGATTGATATAGGTTATTTCAATCCTACTTTCAGTGGAAAGTGGGATAATACAGCAACCTATCAGGCATTAAACACAGTGCATTATAATAACTGTGTTTATATGGCTAAAAAAGATAATAAAGGTAGTTACCCTGATTACATGGCATCATCGAGCAGTAGTTACGCTGTCGGTGATACGTGGTGTGCAAATGTTATGAACTACCATCCAATGCGATCAGATATGCAGAACTCCATTGTGAATTTAATGACAGTTTTGCCGTTTCAAGGTGCTTTGTATTACTGCTCTTATTACAGTGCTGATAAAAGCAGTTATTATTATTGGAATTATCAAAAGGGCTTTACAAAAATTTTCAATAATTTAACTAGAGGATATTAAATGTCTACTCAAACTCATTCAATCAATTTAGGCAAAATTGGCTTTAACACTCGCTTATGGTCTAGTAGCACAGCGTATACTAAAAATGATTTTGTCGTATATGAAAATTCTTTATATACGGCAACAACAAGCGTTCCTGCTGGTACTTTGCCAACAAATACAAACTATTTTATGTGCGTGAGCAAAGGTGTTACTCCTAAAGGAGCTTATAACAGCAACGATACTTATGCTATCAATGATGTTGTAATTTATAACAACAACGCCTATTGGTGTATGCAAGATAACGTGACAGCACTTCCTACTGACACTACATATTGGATGCAAATTCCATCTCCGTCTCTTAACGCAGGTTTTGGCATCGGTAATCGTTATTCGGTTGTTCCTGCTGATAGCGATTTGGAGGCTCTGTGGAATTTAATCCCTAACGGCACTGTTGACGGCTCAGAAGAATTGTATGGAATGACAGCTTTAACAAATAATTTCAGACCTGTTTTAATGGCTGTTGAACCTGCTCCATATCACGAAACGACAACAAATTATCGACTTTCCACGGGATCTAGCGACCAAAAAAGTAACAATAGTGGTAGACATGTCAATATACCTAGTATTGTTTTTGATACTGTTGGAACTGTCAAAACCTTTAGATTTTTAGTCTATGCAAGCTCTAGTTATTCTTATAACTATCTGCGATTTTTAACACCGAGCAGAGTTGCATCTGATTATTCAGACAACAATACTTACGGATTACAATTTGGCTTTAGTAGTTCTTCCCTTTGGTGTGGCTTACTAAGTAAATCCTCAGAGAGAGACTTTTTTGACAGCAGTTCTAGCGAAAGTGGCGGAGATTTCTGTTATATGGTCAGATCTGATGATATAAACGAATTTGTATTTGTAATAGAACGTACAGCATCAGGATATAACTATGACTCTTATGTAAATGGTGCAAAATTCAGGTCAGGGTCTAGCAGTTACAATTATAACGCCACAATAACAGGTGTGTATTTAGGAACGGCAGGTTCAAATTATCAAAACGCATATAATAGAGGTATTGCTCAAGTGGAAATATATAATGGTGCTAAAATAACAGCTCCATATACACCTAGTTATCAACTTTTAAGTGAACCTAGTATTTAGGAGGTAATATGAAAGTTTTTATTTCGCAAGGAATGAGAGAAAAAACCACTGAACAAATCAAGGCAGAACGACAGGAACTTATCAAGCGTTTACATGAAATAATAACAGATGTTGACGTTATAGATTCTTTTATTCCTGATGGTGATAAAAAAGACCCTGTATATTGTTTAGGTACTGCCATACAAAAACTATCAGAAGCCGACATTGTTGTTTTTGCTCAAGACTGGTATAGATTTCGTGGTTGCAAAATTGAAATGACTATAGCTGTTGAGTATAAAAAAATGGTTTTGATGCTATGAAACGTTTTAGTATTTATCTTTTGAGATGGATATTAAGTGGCTTTGTGATGTTGCCCTTTATGATGTTATTTGAAGCTCTAGGGTTAGAGCTGGCTTATAACATTATCTTAGGGCAACTGATAGGTGCTTGTATCTTCTACAAATTAGACTCTTTGATTTTTACCAAACTGGACTGATAAATTTTTTACATTCTATACAGATGCCGTCTAATACGCTTTGAGCTTTATCTAAATAATAATCATAATCTATTTTAGGTACAATCGTCTGTAACGGCTCTGTATTGTTCACTATGGCACATCGTTCGGAATTTGGTACTCTCGTTCCATCCGTGAAATACAACGCATTGTTGGAGCAACCAATGGCCTTGTAGAACCTTATTGTCTCTCCCGAACTCTGACATGCTATATTAACAAAATCACATGGCTTTAATGTTTTTAAATACAGCATCGGTTCTCCTCCGTGGACAAGCGTCTGTGACACTAATTTGTTTATGGCTATATCACTGTTGTTATTATCTAAACTTCTATCAGCACTGCATAAACCTTTTGTCTTTATATCTCCGTTGCTTTTAACAGCATAATACGAGTTGATGTTTCGACTGCAATAACTACTGAACATTGTCTTGTCAAATTTAAATCCTGTTATATATTCCATCTTTCTGATTATACTTTCAGAAGTCTCTGTTGCATTAACATCGTCTAATACAGTTAAACCATCAGTGTTTATTGAAAGCACCTTTATGCCATGCTTTACACAATCGTCTGCTATCATCAGCATATACAACTGACCTGTTAGTGTTAGCTGTATATAAGCCTGTGGATTGTAGATTTTCGACTGAGGATAATTCAGTTTGCCTGTAACAGAGGTTATAATCTCTTTTAATCCTTTTGCCAAACTAGGATTGCTTTGTTTTGCCTGTATTCTCTGCGTAACAATGCGTCTGTATTCCTCAACAAATTGTTCTCCTAATATATCTTTTAGTATTTGTTCATTACAAATTAAAGACGAATAATACGAAGTAACATCGTAATCATTTATTTCTACACTCTCTCCTGTTTTATATAAACCACTATCGCTAAAACCATGCATCCCTCCAAAACCTATCTTGACACTTACTCCATTAAGGTCTAGCTTTTGTGGTAAGTACGCATGGGTAATGGTGTTTCCTTGCACAATAAACTCATTACTTGTGATCTGCTCAAACACTCTCTGTAATATAGGATTTACAAAATTAATAGAATCAGGTGCTTTATAAAAAAATCTCTTTTGTGGCGTTTTATACGCTACTTTTATATTCGGTATCTTCTCTATGACTGCACTGGGATTTGTGTTTATGAAATTTATTTTATATTCCTTACTTAGAGACAAAATCATAAAAACTTTTTCATATAAATGATCTCTGTATATGCTTAATATGTTTTGTGCCTGTAACGCACAGTTGTTTTTGTCGTTGTCTGCAACACTTATGCGTTCAAGACCTGCTCTGCAACATGCCAGCTTATATGAAATTCTTTTGACCAGCGTAAACAACAACATGTTTATCGGCATAATGTTAAACTTTTCTCTACACCATAAATTAACTTTTATATCCCATGATAAGAAAATGTTTTTGTTGTTTACAAAATTCGATAATAACTGAACAGCTTTGTCTTTATTGCCGGTGTCAATAAAAAAATATTCTCTGTTCTGATTAATCGCAAAAAGCATAGTCTGATCTGCCGTTAAAGCACAGCACCAATGCTCGGCATAATTAAATTCTCTTTCTAAGCGATAAATCATTTTGTGTACCTGTAATTTAAATAAACATAATGCCACTCTACAAACTCTAAATACATCTTCATGTTCTTACCTTTGTGCAGTGGGTACATCTTTTTGTAATACAATTCTTCCCATTCGTGATAAGAACGAATTGTTTTTTTATCGTTAAATCTATCATCAGTGCATACATAATAATCTTCTACATCTGTACTCATTGTCTGTCCTTAAAATTAAAAAGGCGTAACGCCATACAACGCTACGCCTATTATATAGTTATAAGCACTTATTTCAACTTCGTAACATGTAAACAAAATCACTTTCATTCTTTGCATATGTAAAATGATATTGCTTTGTTACTGGCTTATAATTCGTTGTATGTGTAATTAGTTTAAAAAACATGATATACCTCACAAAATTTGATTTTTGTTATAGTATATCACATTTTTCAAAAAGTTAATCTTCCTGCACCTGTCGGGAAAAACGCTTGGTGATTTCAGCCACCATTGTAGTATCTTCATCCAAAAACTGCTTCCATACCACAAACTGATCTCTATACTTGTTAGCTATTCTAATAAGCGTAACCAATAACACATCATCTCTATCCTCTATTGTCTTATTATATAGTTCGATAATAGCCTCTAATGCTAAATCCACTGCATTAAGGTGTGAATTGATTTCGTCTAAACGTCTTGATACGTCTCTTGTTAAAACATCAGACATTGATTTCAGTGTGTCAAGTCTTTCCTGTTCTGTTAAGTTTGTATTGTCTGTCATGTAATAAATTCCTCGTATTGCTTTTTAACTTTTTATATGCTACACTAATTACAATCATTGGTCAATACTTTTTTGGAGATTTTATGAAAAACAATATAGTTATCACAGGTGTACTGGGTTATATAGGTTTTAATTTGTTGGTTACTCTGCTCCGACTCGGTTACAATGTTGTAGGCGTAGACAGAAATGCCGAGAATGGTCAGGTAAAAAGATACTTTGATACTACTGGGTTTCAATGCTGTGGAAAGTTCAGTTTTTTTAAAGCTGATTTATCAATAATGGCTGAAACTCAAGATTTTATTACTTGGTGTAAACAACAAAAAATAAAAGCACATACTATCATCAATCTTTCTGCTGATAAAAGTATCCCCGAAAGTATTATAAATCCTACAAAAACAGTAGGGAACAATCTGCTGACTACTTATTCTGCTATTACAATTTCTCATGCTTTACAGTGTCGTTCTTTTATTCAAGCTTCTTCTATAACAGAACTTGACTGTCGTGATCATTGGAATCCATACTCATGGTCTAAACGTTTGTCAGACGGAATTTTACGTACAGAAAGCATGTTTGACAATACTTATTATAAAAGTGTTATAATAACTAATCCGTTTGGTTCGTTGGCAGGTGTCGAAAGCAAGGGTAACGCTTTTGAACAGGCTGTAAGAAGTGCTATGTTTGAAGATAAAACATTATTATTATCTGTTGATAATCACGGGGTATGTGATACTGTATATAAGCGTAACTTCATTAGTATGTTTGAACTGATTACTATTTTTCTGCATACAATTACTCAATATGAGCAATCAAATATTCCACAGTATGTTAAAGGTGGCGTGATAAATCCAAATAATGAATGGAGTAATTATAGCATTACCAAATTTGCGGATTACTGTTGTTCGCAAAAACAGTTTAATATAGAATATGTGAATGATAAAAATTTGTCTACTTCATATAAAAGTGTCACTACTTTTTATCCATTAGATAGTAATACAGCTTATGAACAGTTTATCAGTATGCTATCAGATATGCCGAGTATTCTGTTTAAGCCACCCGTTTATTTTACAGCAGAACAAAAGAAAAATCTCGCAGAACTTAGACACATCTTTGTTAAGCAAAAAGATACAATACATTGTCAACAAAAACGATTTGAGATATTATACAAAATGTTACTTTTGTAAAGAGGGATAAAATGTTTTACCAGTTACAATTTACTGATGTTGTAAATAAATTTCTAAGTAATGAGGAATACTTAGAGTGCTTTGCATCGATGTTTGATATTCCTGAAAGAATGGATAATCTAAAAGGTTATTTTTTTGACGAAAGCGAAATCATTTCGTGGGTGCAGAGAGAACCTACTATTGACGGCTTTGTTTTAGAAAATCAATATGTTCAGCTTTTCTTTATATCTCCTAGCAAAAACTATATGGGGTTTTGGGGACATAGAAATTTCTTTACATGGAGATTAGCTAAAAAACATTCTAACAACAATGACGGAATAAAACGATACGTCATAAATTTCTGTTACAGATATGAACCTTGTAACAAAACAGACAAGTTTGATATTATTAAAGATTTTTATATTATCAATATATTTGTTGATAATATGACCGATGATCAAAAACAATGGTTGCGAGCTATTTTTAAAGATTTTTAAACAAATAGAGGATTGCTATGAAACTTAATATTTTTCCATCAGATTTATTAACAGGATTAAACAAAGTATTACCTGCCGTGGGTAAGGCAGATGTAACTAGCTGTGTTCACATGCAAGTACAGGAAGATACGTTATCTCTTACCTGTACCGATGGCGAAGTAGTGTTATCTACCGATATAGAAATTGATATTGCTGACGATAATGCTGACGGCATTGTTTGTGTCAACGCTAAAATGCTTTGTGATGTTGTCAAAAAATTAGACAAGACCAAAAAGATATGCATCAAAACTAATGAGAACGATAGAGTTGTTATCACAAGTGGCAGGTTTAAAAATACTTTACAGATGTTAAACGAAGAACTTTTTCCTAATATTCAGTTGCCAACAGATACCTTGTGCTCTGCAACTTTTAAAACAGCAGACCTTTTTGCCGTAATAGAACTTACTAAAAACTGTGTATCGGCAGATAGCTATCGTACATTTTTAAAAGGATTAAATATAGTATTTTTTGAGGATAAAATCGAAGTCGTTTCAAGTAATGGCTACATGATGGCATTTACAAAGACCTCCTCTGGCATTTCCAATACAGACGTAACTGAAATAATTATTCCTAAGAAAACCATTGATGTTATCTCTACTTTGGTGAAAAATGCAGAAGAACCAACAGCTTGTTTGAGAGTGTATAAACAAGCCGTGTCTTTGGATATTGACGGAGTGTCCATGACTTCCGTTTTGATTGACGCCAAGTTCCCTAATGTAAAACCTATTATCGACTTTAATGCTGATATTCGTTTGATTGTGGATAAAGACGATTTTGCAGAATCCATTAAACGTGTTGCCGTTACTGCAAATAATTTAAATAAAGCTGTCTCTCTCGTGGTAAAAGGTAACGAACTGTATATCCAAAGTAAAAACTCTAAACACGAAGAAGCAGAAGATTGTATCACAATAGAAAGTAATACAGACTTGTATGAAACTGCTTTTAATTCAGAGTATCTACTGTACGTACTGTCTAATCTGCCTGACGATAAAGTTTGTATTCTGCTCAGTAAAAACAGCAATAATGGAAAGTTCGTTTCTTATAATGAACAACAGTGTGCAACACGTACCAATGAACTTCCTGACGATCACGTTATTTATACTATTAGCAGAGTAGTTGTATAAAACCTCTTGACTAACTTTTACTCAAGCCCTATAATATACGTTATAGGGCTTTTTTATTTAAGGAGATATTATGAGAGTTGGTACAAAAACTCAAGACCATTTAGGAAATGAATTTCAGAATTTTGTCGTTATGTGTAGACATTACGGACACTTCCCATCTACCATAACATATAGAATGGAACACGGTATGTCTTTAGAGCAGGCTTTAACAACACCCTCTAGGGGAAAAATTGTTTATAATGGAAAAACTTTTAAAGACATAAGAGATTTATGCACACAGTTAAAAATGAAAAAACATTATACCTGCATAGTTAAACGATTAAGAAACGGCATGAGCTTAGAGGAGGCTATAACTAATACCAAACGTTTTCATCATACAATTAATTTTAACGGAGAAACTTATCTAAACAGAACAGACGCTTGCCAAAAACTAGGTATAACCATTTACAAATTAAGAACGATGATGAACAAAGGTTTTGATGCTGTTGAAAGTTTATCTATCCTCTTAGAGAAAAAGAAAGGTGTGCAAATAGGAGATCAATGGTTTGCAACAACGCAGGATATATGTGACCATTTTGGTCTTGCTTTGGGAACAGTAAGAAAAAATCTAAGGTGTAGTACAGATCCAGAAGTGAGACTTATACTCATGCAGAAAAGCCAACGATACAAGCACAGTTCCAAGTAACAAAAAAGCCTATCATCAGAATACGCCAATTTATCTGAATGATAGGCTTTAACTTTTTGTCTTTTTGACTGATTTACAGAAACATTATACCACAACTTTTAACAATGTTTAACTCTCTTACTAAACTCGTCAAGTTTACCCTTGTTTACAGGTCGGCTGTTGATTTCACCTAAATACCCACAGATTCGTCTTATAGCATGTAACTTCTGAGGATCGCTTGTTCCGCATTTAGGACAGGTGAACTTTCCATCCTTAAACACACTCTCGCCCATGAATCCACACGTACAACTATCTATCGGTGAGTTGATTGCAAAGTAAGGTACTTTATCATACGCATAATCCCATAATTCCTCCAGTGCTTTTAAGTTGTGAATCATGTTAGGTGTTTCCACGTAACTGATAAATCCACCACTCGCCCACTGAGGATAAGGAGACTCAAAATCAATCTTACTGAAAGGATCGGTTTTTACTTGCACGTCTAAATGGAATGAGTTTGTATAGTATTCCTTATCAGTAACGTTCTTAACAATACCAAATTCGGCTCTATCCTTTTTCTCAAAAGTGTGAGACAAGGATTCGCTAGGAGTTGAATACAGGCTGTAACCCAAACCCTCGGCTTTTTTCCATTCCTTGCATTTATC
>NZ_JBGVMC010000252.1:0-2181 GCF_045124615.1 Succinivibrio sp. | reverse complement strand
TATGGCTGCTCTTGATGCAATTTCATATTTAGAGAAACAGTAAAAAGATCTGGTAAAAATGATACAGGATTTAAAAGGATCAGTTTTTAAAAACGAATTTTCAATTAGAAGAAAACCAAATGATAATGATCAGGTATTTGTTTTTGATAACAGATCTGTTCTTACAAAAGGTGATGGCAAAGACAGCCAGATTTTTCTTCCATATGCAAAAGATTTTGACAAGAAAAAACTTACTTATCTTTTCTTGATTGATGATGTTGCCTATTATCTTTTTAATGGAGATGAGAGAACTGTTGATATTGATGGCTTTTCATTCAATAGTATTCAGATCTTCAGACAGGCAAATCCTAAAAATACATGCTTTGCTGGATTTACTGCATATCATCTTTATGAGTGGTATTCAAAGAATCGTTTCTGTGGTCGCTGTGGTTGCAAAGTTGTTCATTCAGAAAATGAAAGAGCTTTAATCTGTCCTGAATGCTCAAATGTTGTATATCCAAAGATTGCTCCTGCTGTAATTGTTGGAATTACAGATGGTGACAAAATTGTTGTTACAAGATATAACGGAAGAGTCTATACAGGATTCTCTTTGGTTGCTGGATTCTGTGAAATCGGAGAAAGCTTTGAGCAGACTGCAGTTCGAGAGGCTCAAGAGGAAGTTGGTCTTAAAATCAAGGATTTAAAATACTTTGGCTCTCAGCCATGGGGTGTTGATTCAAATATTCTTGTAGGCTATATGGCTAAAGTTGATGGATCCACAATAATAAAAAGAGATCAGAATGAGCTATCCGAAGCTTTGTGGGTTAGCAGAGAAGAAATTGAAGCACAAGATGATCCGATATCTCTGACAAAACTTATGATTGCCTCATTTAAGAAAAACGGTTATTGATCGATAAAATAATATTTCTCCTTTATAGTGCATTGTAAAAACTCATATTTGAATAATGTATAATTACAGTGCATTTTTTAAGGAGAAATCATGGAATCAGTATCAGTTGGCATCTTATCAGTACTGCCTCCTCTAATAGCAGTTGTTCTTGCTCTTGTAACAAGAGAAGTATTCTCATCTTTAATTATCGGTATCCTTTCAGGTACTCTTATCTATACACTTAAAACCGATGGTAATGTTGTTGTAGATACTGTACAGACTGCAATTAAAGTTATGGGCAACAAGTTCGATCTTAATATCGTTCTTTTCTGCTCACTTTTAGGTGCTTTAGTTTATATCATTTATCTTGCTGGTGCCTCAAGAGCATATGGTGACTGGGCAACCAAAAAGATTAAAGGTAAAAAATCAGCACTCTTATCAACATCTGCATTAGGTGCATTTATCTTCATTGATGATTATTTCAACTGTCTGACAGTTGGTACAGTCATGAAGCCTATTACTGATAAATATAAAATCTCAAGAGCAAAGCTTGCCTACATTATTGATTCAACCGCAGCTCCAATCTGCATTATTGCACCTATTTCATCATGGGCTGCAGCTGTTGGCTCTAATCTAAAATCAACAAACGCATTTGAATCTGACATTGGTGCCTTTGTAAGTGCGATTCCTTGGAATTTCTATGCAATCTTGTCACTTATTATGGTTGTGATTGTCTGTCTATTCTCATTTGATTTCGGTCCTATGAAAAAAGCAGAAAAAGAATGTCTGGACGGAGTTGAAATTACCAATGATACTCGTGATGAGTCATTTGACAAGGTAAAAAGAAACGGTCGTATCTTTGATATGGTTGTTCCTATTTTTGTACTTATTGGTGCTGCAACATTATCAATGCTGTATACAGGCGGATATTTTGGTGATGATACCGCTTACCATTCATTAGGAGCAGCTTTTGGTAATACAAATTCTTCATTGTCTTTAGTTTTAGGATCTGTAGCCGCACTTTTGGTTTCCTTCGTTATGCTCATTTCAAGAGGAGTTCTGACTCTAAAAGAGTATATGGATGGATTCATTCGCGGTGTTCAGTCTATGATCCCTGCAAATATGATCTTAACTTTTGCTTGGACTATTTCTGGTGTTACAAGAGATCTGCTGCAAGCACCAGAGTTTATTTCATCAATCGTTCAGAACGATCTTGCTTTTGTGGGTGCAATTCTACCTGCAGTTATCTTCGTGATAGCAGGATTTTTATCATTTTCAACCGGTACAGCATGGGGAACCTTCGGTATCTTGAT
>NZ_JBGVMC010000251.1:0-9083 GCF_045124615.1 Succinivibrio sp. | reverse complement strand
ACTTCAGATGCTTCAGGACAGCTAACTTACAAAATATCTACTCCTAACAGGGTCTAACTATAATGTTAGGCCCATTTTTTTCATAAAAAACAATATTCATGGTACAATGAGACAGTCATTTTTTAGAGGAAATTTATGGCTCAGTTTATTTATACAATGAATAGGGTGGGAAAGATTGTTCCACCAAAAAGACAGATCCTCAAAGATATATCGCTGTCATTTTTCCCTGGTGCAAAAATCGGTGTGCTTGGTTTAAATGGCGCTGGTAAATCTACACTTATCAAAATCATGGCTGGTGTTGATAAGGATTACGAGGGTGAAGCAAGACCTCAACCAGGTATCAAAATAGGTTATCTGCCTCAGGAGCCAGTTTTAGATCCTGAAAAGACTGTTAAAGAGGTTATTGAAGAGTCTTTTGAAGAGGTTACCAAGGCCTTAAAGAGACTTGATGAGGTTTATGCTGAATATGCTGATGAAAATGCAGACTTTGATGCACTAGCTAAAGAGCAGGCTCAGCTTGAGGCTATCATTCAGGCTCACGACGGTCATAACATCGAAGTTCAGATTGATAAAGCTGCTGATGCCTTAAGATTACCTCCTTTTGAAAGACAGATTAAGGTTTTATCTGGTGGTGAAAAGCGCCGTGTAGCACTTTGCAGACTTCTTTTAGAGAAGCCTGATATGCTGCTTCTTGACGAGCCTACAAACCATCTTGATGCTGAATCAATTGACTGGCTTGAACAGTTCCTTCACCAGTACCCTGGTACCGTTGTTGCAGTAACTCACGATCGTTACTTCCTTGACAATGTTGCAGGTTGGATCCTTGAGCTTGACCGTGGTGAGGGTATTCCTTGGGAGGGTAACTACTCTAGCTGGCTTGATCAGAAAGATAAGAGACTTCAGATTGAAGAGAATACTGAATCTGCAAGACGAAAATCGATTGAAAGAGAGCTTGAGTGGGTTCGTCAGGGCGCTAAGGGTCGTCATGCAAAATCTAAGGCTCGTCTTGCAAGATTTGAAGAATTATCTTCAGTTGAATATCAGACAAGAAATGAAACCAACGAGCTTTATATTCCACCAGGGCCACGCTTAGGTGAGACAGTACTTGAGGTAAACAATCTGTCTAAAGCCTATGATGGTCAGGTACTGATTGATGATCTGTCATTCTCTATTCCAAAGGGTGCTATCGTCGGTATTATCGGTCCTAACGGTGCAGGTAAGTCTACACTGTTTAGAATGATAACCGGAATTGAACAGCCGGATGCTGGTTCTATCAAGCTTGGTGAAACTGTTGTAACAGCATATGTTGAACAGTTCAGAGACAAGATGAAGAACGAGAATACTGTTTATGAGGAGATTTCACAGGGTCAGGACATTTTAAGAGTCGGCTCATATGAAATTCCTTCAAGAGCATATATCGGCAGATTCAACTTCAGAGGCACAGATCAGCAAAAACGTGTTGGTGATCTGTCAGGTGGTGAAAGAGGTCGTTTACAGCTTGCAAAACTTTTACAGGTTGGTGGTAACTTCCTGTTACTTGACGAGCCAACAAACGATCTTGATGTGGAAACCTTACGTGCACTTGAAAATGCATTATTAGAGTTCCCTGGAGCTGCAATGGTTATCTCTCATGACCGTTGGTTCCTAGACCGTATCGCTACCCACATCCTCGATTACGGTGATGAAGGCAAGGTAACTTTCTTTGAGGGTAACTATACCGAGTATGAGGCTTGGAAGAAGGCAAATCTTGGTGAAGCAGCTATACCTCATCGTATTAAATTCAAAAAGGTTACTATGTAAATAGTGACTGCATAAAAAAAGGTAACACTCACGTGTTACCTTTTTTGTATCTGTAACAAACTAGTATCTTCTGAAAAGATTTTTGAATAGATAATGAGCTACAGGCTTTGCTGACATCTTTGTTATTGCAAAACCAGCTTTCTGTGCTGTTCTTAATGCCTTGATATTATCAAGAGATGCTAAAGTTGATATACCATCAAGGTATCCGTCATCATAGCATTTAGCAGAAAACAGTCTTAACTTTACACCAAAACCTCTATCCTGATACTCTGTTTTTACACCAACATAAAGCTCATGGATAACCTTCTCGTTCTTTTCTGATGGCTGGAAGAAGAACAAATCATAACCTATTACATTATCATCCTTATCGACAATAACGCTCATCAGCTCGTGAGCTTTAAATCTGTAAAGCCAAACAAGCCATGGATACAGTGGCTCTCTGAACAAACCTATATGAAGATTCTCAATCTGTTTTAAATATCTTGAACTTCCTGTTTTAAATGTAAAATCACCATCTTTTTCTTCAAGCTCTTTACGTAAACCAGAATGGGCTCTTTTCAAATTGTATGTAACGAGCTTTACTCTTTCTGCCTGCTCTGACAGTCTGTGTACAATTTTCATAGCTCCTCCGTGTAAATGCTCTTGCTAATTTTTGATGCGTATACTTGAATTTGTTCGTATACCTTATTACATTATAGTATCCAATATATTTTTTTTCAGAGGCATTCAATGAATTTCTTCAAAAAATCACTTGCAGTACTAGGCATTTGCCTTTTTACTAATAATACGTACGCTCAAGATTCTGTTTTAAAAGTTGTAACTGAGCCATCATTTGCACCTTTTGAGTTTATGGATCAGACAACTACTGAGCTAGTAGGTTTTGACATTGATATTATCAAGGCAATCGCAAAAGTAGAAGATCTTAAGATCAGCATTGCAAGCATGCCATTTGACGGTCAGATCCCTGCAATTCTTTCTGGTAATGCAGATATTGCAATATCAGGATTCACCATTACAAAAGAAAGAGCAAAGCTAGTTAACTTTTCAGAACCATACTATGATGCAGGCTTAGGTGCTTTAGTCTCAAAGAAATATAAAGACTCAATTAAGAGCCTAAAAGATTTAGAAGGTAAGTCTCTGTGCACACAGATTGGTACATCAGGTGCAATGTTTGCAGATAAAATCAAAGATGCAACATCTACTCAGTTTAATACTGCAGCAGAGTCATTCATGGAATTAAACAAAGGTTCATGTATTGCAGCTGTTAACGACAAACCAGTACTAGAATACTATCTTGCAACAAGCAAGAATGATGCTCTATTCTTGTTATCTGACAGATTCACTTTTGAGCAGTACGGTATCGTAACCTCTAAGAAGAACAAAGAGTTAACCGACAAGATCTCTCATGGTTTAAAGGTTATCAAGGAAAACGGAACATACGACAAGATTTATGCAAAATGGTTTAAATAATTAAGCTCTTTTGCATGTTAAAAGGCCATACTTTAAGTATGGCCTTTCGTTTATCTATATATATCAAAGTCCAAAATGATTTCTGATATCCTGAAGATTTGAATGGCCTCTTGAGCTTAGAAAATCAAGAACAGATTTTGCACTGCGGTTTATTATCTGCTCTTCTTTAATCCCTGCCTTTTCAAGAGTATCAATAGCATTTTCAAAATTGCCAAGATAATGGCAGATATGAGCATCTGAACCAATAGAAACGATATTACCTATCTTTGCTGCCATACGACCGATTCTTATGCATCTGTCTTTTGAATTGAATCTTGAATTCACATCAGATGATGAATTGATTTCAATTGCTACATTATTTTCTTTTGCACACTCTAAAAAAGCCTGCTCGTCGTATGGATAGCGAATATCTCCAGGATGCGAAATTACATCTACTAATCCTGACTTTATCACTTTTATTAAAAGTTCTGTATGAGTGTCGCTATCTGTTGGAGTAAGATTAGGATGAAGTCCTGCAAGCACAATATCAAGCTGTTTTAAAATTGGTACGTCCATATCGATTTGACCATTTTCAAGGATATTTGCCTCCATACCTCTAAGTACTGCTACATTATCAAAGATATGAGGTACAACCTTAAGATTGCCAAAGTGCCATCTATGTGCACCATCTGGTACAGCAGGACCATGATCTGTATTTGCAAACATCACAATACCTTTTGATTTTGCAAAAGCGACATATTCTCCTATAGTTGAATAGGCATGTGAACTTGCAATGGTATGTGTATGAAGATCAATATTGAAATTCATATAATCTCCTTAGTCAATTACTGGTGCAAAATCCTTATTAGAATAGGCCTCAAAGCACATTTTTATCTGCTCTATTGTTGTAGTTCCTGTTCTTAATTCACTAACAGGAATTTCATCTAGAGAAAAGAAACGTCTCTGTAATGTTTCACTATTCTTTGTAAAAGATCCTTCTCCGATTCTGCAAAGACAGAATGCTGCTAGAATATGGAATGGCTGAACAGAACTGAAAACATTCCACTTTGACTTATCAAGAATTGCGACAAGTCTGTATGGATAAACAACCATTCCAGCTTCTTCTCTGACTTCCTTTATGATATTAGAATAGATTGTTTCATCTTCGTCACACCATCCACCAGGTAAAGACCATTTTTTAGAACGGTTCTCCTTGACTAAAAGGATCCTTCCTTTTTCATCAAATACAGCTGCTCTTGTATCAAGTTTTGGAGTTATATATCCTTTATCCATACATAAGGTTGAATATACATCATCAATCTTCTGATGAAGCATATAGGCAACCATGGAAGATGCTATCTCTCTTAGTCTTTCAAAGCGCTCTATATCAAAGATATTTGTGCAGTAAGCAAGACCAATCTGACCTATTGCCTGTATCTCCTTGGCCCATTTGAGCCACTGATATGAGCAGTTATCCTCATAAAAAACGGCACCTACAATATCCCATGGATTTGCAAAGAAATGAGCACATCTTGCTGAATAGTTTAAGTGCGAGCCCCAAAGAGCAATACCAAAATCAATATCAGCACTCTTTGCACAGTCAATATCGCTTTGAGTATCACCAATAAAGAGGATATCTTTACGCTGTGCTCCTGTAATTTCCATATATTTTAAAAGAGGTTCAGCTGATGGCTTTGGATGCACAACATCATCTGCACTTATTACGACATCAAAATAAGGAACAAGCTCGTTTGGACATGGACTTATAGCATCAATCTTTGTATCAGCAAATGTTTTAGCTCTTGATGTCACAATACCAAGTCTGATCCCCTGCTCTTTTAGATATTTAATAATTCCAAGAACACCATCATATGGCTTTATAGTATGTATATTCTCAAGAACTGCAGAACACCACTGTTTTGATAACTCCTTTGTATCATAGCCATCAAAACCAAGTTCAGACTGTGTTTTCTTTGCTGTGCAGGACATGAATCTTTTTAATGATTCAAATGTCTCTTGAGTATCTGGCCTATACTTTTTAAGTACAGTATACAATGCCGTTGTATAGGCAAATTCAGTGTCATATACAGTGCCGTCCAAATCAAAAACCACATGACTATACTTCTTCTTCATGTTCATCTCCATTTTTCATAACACTGTTCACACAAAGAATATCACCATCTACTGTAAATCTGAATATGAAACCATATAAAGTGGCACTATACTCTTTTTTATCATGAATATCCTTATAGGCAGGTCTTGGATCCTGACCTAGAATTTCCTCTACAGCCTTTAAATCAACGCTCTTTTCATTTTTTAAATATTCTAAAGCACTATCTGAAAATTGCACATTCAGGCATTTAGGTTTTGTGGATGCAAAACCTCCCTTTGCAGATTCAATACTATCAACAAATGGAATATATGGTTTTATATCAAGAATAGGTGTTGAGTCAACAAGATCGGCTCCTGAGACTTCTATCTTAACTTTACCCTTTTCTCTTATGACTTTGTTTATCTTTACAACACTAAGTCCAATTCTGTTTGGTCTGAAAGGAGATCTTGTTGCAAAGACACCCATTGATATGTTTCCTCCAAGTCTTGGAGGTCTTACTCGCGCTCTGAATTTTGTATAGTCGATTCTATCAAAGAAAAAGAGAATATGCAGATGAGAAAAGCCATCTATTCCAACGAAAGCTTGCTCATCATCATAAGGGGGATAAAACTCAATTACAGCCTTTGCATGAGGTGCAAGACCAGGCTGTCTTGGAACTGCGAATTTATCTGCAAATGGGGTTCTGATAACACCGATTGGTTTTACCAGAACACCCATATCGTCAGTACTATTTGTCATCTACAATAAGAGCATCGGCATAGCAGGTGATAGAAACTCTGCAGGCCTTTGTGTTCTTTAGATGAACGCACTTGTCAAATCTGATTGCATTTGCACCTGCATCTGCAGCCTTTATGCGAGCTTTTGTTCTTGCATCAGCTTCAGTTGCAACTGCATCTTTCTCATCTTCCTGACATGAAAGACCTTCAACTGTCTTTACAGTTCTGTAAGGCTTTGAAACAAGCTCTTCTTCTGTTACCTCTTCAACAGAAGATGGCTTGAAATACTCTGTAAAATTTGAAGGATCAAGATTTGTCTTGAATTCAAAACTAGAACAAGATGCAAGCAGTAATGCAGACAGTGCTACAAAGTACTTCATAAAATTATGCTCCAAAATGCTCGATAGCTTTTTCAATACGCTTTAAGGTACGTTCACGACCAACAAGCATCATGGTATCACCAATACCAGGAGACATTGCACTTCCTGTTACAGCAATACGCAGTGGCTGACCTACCTTACCCATACCGATCTCACGGTTCTTTGCAATTACCTCAAGCTGAGAGTCGATTGACTGAGCATCCCATGAAGTTAAAGCGCTAAGGGCTGCAAGTGCATCCTTTAGAACATCAACAGAGCCTTCTTTCATCCACTTCTTTACACCAGCAGGATCATACTCTGTGATCTCCTGGTAGTAACATAAAGCCTTCTGTGCCATCTCCTTTAAGGTATGAGTTCTTTCACAGTAATTCTTTACAACAAGCTTTGGATCAGGACCTTTGCTCAAATCGGTCACACCGATTCTGTTTAAATGCCATACAAGCTCTTTTGCTACAATTTCAGCAGGAAGAGTCTTCATATAATGAGCATTTAACCACTCTAATTTCTTGGTATTAAAGCCAGATGCACTCTTTGTAATTGCATCTAGGGTAAACAGGTTAATCATCTCTTCAACAGAGAAAACTTCCTGATCGCCATGTGACCAGCCTAATCTTACAAGATAATTTAAAAGAGCTTCAGGTAAGAAACCGTCCTCACGGTACTGCATAACTGATACTGCACCATGACGCTTTGAAAGCTTTGCACCATCATCACCTAAAATCATAGCAAGATGGCAGAATACAGGAACTGGTGCTCCTAAAGCTTTGTAGATATTAATCTGACGAGGTGTATTATTGACATGGTCATCACCACGGATTACGTGAGTAATACCCATATCCCAGTCATCTACTACTACGCAGAAATTATAGGTTGGAGTGCCATCAGAACGCTGAATGATAAGATCATCAAGCTCGCTGTTCTTAACCTCAATATGGCCTTTTACCATATCATCAAAAGCAACTACACCGTCATCAGGATTACGGAAACGGATAACATAAGGCTCATCAGGAGAGTGCTCTGAATGATCGTCACGGCAGTGGCCATCATAACGCTGCTTTAAGCCCTTTGCCTTCTGCTCTTCACGCAGTGCATCAACACGCTCTTTAGTACAATAGCACTTATATGCCTTGCCTTCTGCTAAAAGCTGGTCAATAACCTCACGGTATCTGTCAAAACGTTTTGTCTGATAGTAAGGACCTTCATCCCAGTTCAGCTCTAGCCATTTCATTGAATCGATGATTGCATCAATTGCTTCTTGAGTTGAACGTTCTCTATCTGTATCCTCAATACGAAGAACAAACTGACCTTTGCAGTGCTTTGCATAAAGCCATGAGAATAATGCTGTTCTAGCACCACCAACATGTAAAAAACCGGTTGGGGATGGGGCAAATCTTGTCTTAACTTCCATGAGTGACTTCCTTAAAAAAATTTTTGCGTATTTTATCACGGATTAGCACTGTTGACTTAACTTGTGACGATATTCTTAAGATGTTTTTTAAAAGAAAAAGCATATTTATCCAAAAACAGCATGAGAATGCAACCTAAAATGCATAATTTCACCTACACTTAAAACAATCAGATCTTAAAATTTCTGATTTGTGTATAATCAGAAGACTGATAAAATCACAATTCATAACATTGACATAGCATAATAGAAAATAGGTGTTACTTTGGCAAAAATCCGACAGAACCTTGTGCTGCACGGCACTGTAGCTAACAAAGGTATCGCATTTGGAAAATTAAGCTTTGTAAAAAGAGCCGATATTGGACATGAGAAAAAAGAAATAAAAAACACCAAAGCTGAGTGTGCAAGATTTGAAAAAGCCCGTCTGCATGCAATAACACAGCTTGGTGCTCTTTATGATGCCTCACTAGAAAAGCTTGGTGAACAAAATGCAGTTGTGTTCCAGATCCATCAGATGATGCTAGAAGATCCTGATTATGTCTCTTCTATCATTGATGTTATTACTAAAGAACACTCCAATGCTGAATATGCTGTAACAGTTGTTGCTCAGAAATTTGAAAAACAGTTTCTTGAAATGGACAACGACTACATGAGAGGACGAGCTGCCGACATTGTAGATATCTCAAGAAGAATCAATGAAATTCTGATGATGCACGATGGTGTCCTAAACAACAAAGGTATCAGCTACAATCATGAAGGTTCTGTAGTTCTTGCTGCAGATGATCTTGTTCCATCAGAAACAGTTCAGCTAGATCAAAAAGCAGTTTCAGGAATCGTCACATCAAAAGGATCAAACCGTTCACATACTGCAATTTTTGCAAGAACAATGGGAATACCTACCATTGTATGCGTTGGTGATTCTCTAACAGAAGATCTTGAAGGTCATTTTGTTATTGTTGATGGTAACTCTGGTCGAATTTATGTTGATCCTGATAAGGAAACAATCGAGCGTTTTAGCGAAATCAAGAAGACCGTCGATGTACAAAATTCCCATCTTGAAGAGTTCAGAGGAAAACCTACTCTTACCCGCTCAGGAAATAAAATCAATCTGTATGCAAACTCAGGCTCACTTGCCGATCTTGAGCTGATAAAGGCATCAGATGCTGAAGGAATCGGGTTATTCAGAAGTGAATATATTTTCATGCAGGCTTCTGACTATC
>NZ_JBGVMC010000250.1:0-1723 GCF_045124615.1 Succinivibrio sp. | reverse complement strand
AAAGATCGCCAAATGTATTCAGACTTGACAAAATTTCTGGTATTGAGGAGCTGAAGATAAAAGATAGATTAGAAAAGCTTGAAAAAATAATTTACGAAGGTGAATTATAGACCAAGCGTTTTTTTCAGATCTTCAAGAATTAAGGCATGCTGTTTTGTTGTTTTCAAAATGAAATCTGATGAAATCACAGATGCAGCAATACCATCCTGAGCTGAATATATGACTTTTGATGTCATTTCCTTGTAGTTTATCCAAGCTCTGTGAGAGTTTTTAAGATCCATTTTGTAACTGTCTTCAATATCGGAATTGAGTATATCGTTAAGTGCACTCAATACTCTCTTTTCGTAGGCACTTATCGCACTGTTATAGCATTCGCTTAATGCAAAATCGTCCTCTGCTAATAATGTGCACTGTTTAAAATCATCATCTGCGTCTGCAAGTGCACATGATTGGAATAGAAAACTGAGAATAAAAAACCAGGATAATTTTGTTTTCATAATCAACCTTTTCACAGTATGTTTCATAACTATCGGTAATGATCACAATCTTGAAAACAATTTTTCAGAATACTGCAAATTCAAGAATATACTCTGATTAGAACTATTACGATTATCAGTTAAAGAAATAATCAATGAAAAACATCATAAAACTTTTTAGTACATTCTTACTAGCTAATTTTATAACAAATTCACAGGCTGTTGAAATAACAGTTTGGGAAGATACCTACGTTTCATCTTCTATAAAACAGGCTGCTGAAGATTTCTATAAGCTTACAGGTACAAAGGTTAATTTTGAAACTGGTAATTACATCTATGCTCTTGAAAAGCTACGCTTAGACGGACCTGCGGGGGTTGGTCCTGACATTATTCTTTTGCCAAATGATCAGATTGGACAGGCTGTTAAGGAAGGAATGATTGTACCTGTTGAATTTGAAGATGATGAGGAGATAAAGTATCTTCCTCTAGCAAAAGAGGCTGCTCTTTATAAGGATGTTTACTATTTTGTTCCAAGAACTTTGGAAACCCTTGCTGTTTTCTACAATAAGGATTTTATTGATCAACCATTTAAAAAAATTGATGATTGGATCAAATATGATTTAAGCTTGAAAAAAAAGAATAAGTACGGATTTGTTGCAAAATTTGATGATCTTTATTTTTTACATGGTGCAATTGAACCTTATGGTGGATACATCTTCTATCAAGATGAGAGTGGAAACTATGACGTATCAAAAATAGGACTGAACAATAAAGAAACAGTAAGTGCAGTTCGTAGCATCAAACGTTTTTATGATTTAAATCTTATTCCTACAGCAACCATGGGACCTGGTGCTGTAAACAATATAGTGGATCTTTTTTTAAAAAACAGGGTATCAGCTATTATTGCAGGCTCCTGGAATATTCCTATCATCCTTAAAAGAAAAGTAAATTTTGGAATAGCCCAGCTTCCTATTCTTGAAAACGGAATGCATATGTCTAGTTTTATAGGTGTCAGAGGATATGCCATATCTCAGTGGTCTGAACACTATGATGAAGCGTTAAAGTTTGCAAAGTTCTTGAATAAGGATAAATACCTTTTACAAAGATATAAAGAAACAAAAGAGCTTCCAACAACTCTATCAACACTTAAGAATAAAAAAATAAATAAAGATTTTTATGCAAAACCTTTTCTAGAACAGATAAGATTCGGATATCTTATGCCTGATCCTCCTGAAATAAGCCTTGTC
>NZ_JBGVMC010000249.1:0-4533 GCF_045124615.1 Succinivibrio sp. | reverse complement strand
GCGCACAGATTTACTTCCTGATACACTGTGGAAATACCCATCTTCTGACTTGCAAGAGGGGTTGTTGGCTCTATCTTATTTCCATCAAAAATGATCTCACCGTTGGTCTTGTGATAAACGCCTGTAAGTACCTTTACTAAAGTTGACTTACCAGCACCGTTTTCACCCATAAGAGAAATAATTTCGCCTTTTTTTAAATTGAATGAAACATCCTTTAGTGCCTTTACAGCAGGAAAGAACATATCTATGTGCCTCATCTGCAAGATATAATCTTCACAATCAGACATATAGCACTCCTTGTATTTGTGGTGAATTACACTTATAGATCTGTTAAAGGGTGCTCGTGGCACCCTTTATTTATTAAGATTATATTAGTACTGACGTGTAGGGAATACTTCAGCTGCATTGTCAGAAGTATAAACACCCTCTTCTACGAATACGCTCTTAGGTACTGCTTCACCCTTTAGGATCTTCTGAGCGGTCTTGAAGAACAGATCACCTTGTAGTGGATTACACTCAACTGTTGCATTTGCCTTGCCATCCATCATAGCCTGGAAAATGCCCTTAACACCATCAACTGATACGATAATGATATCCTTTGATGGCTTCAAGCCAGCAGCTTCAATAGCCTGAATTGCACCTAATGCCATATCGTCGTTCATCGCAAACAGAACATCAATGTCATTACGGTTTGACTTTAAGAATGACTCCATAACCTCCTGGCCCTTCTGACGGGTAAAATCACCAGTCTGAGATGCTAGGATCTTGTACTTATCCTTATTGTCAGAATCATTCATTGCATCATTAAAGCCGTTACCACGACCTGTTGTTGCTGATGCACCTACGGTACCTTCAAGGATAACAATGTTAATCTTGTCGCCGCCGTTACGTGGTTTGATGTTGTTCTTTGTTACATACTCATCAAGCCAGTCAAATACCTTGCGGCCTTCGGTATACATATCTGTACCGATCTTTGCAACATATAAGCTTGGATCTGAAACAGTTAAGTCACGGTCCATAATAAGTACAGGGATTTTTGCTCTTTTTGCTTCACGAAGAATATTGTCCCAACCGGTTGCAACAATTGGCACGAAACCAATTAAATCAACTTTCTGAGCAATGAAGGTGCGAATAGCCTTGATCTGGTTTTCCTGCTTTTGCTGAGCATCTGAGAACTTTAATTCAATACCATTCTCTTTTGCAGCACGTTTTACGTCATTTGTGTTTGCAGTACGCCACTCTGACTCAGCACCAATCTGAGAGAATCCGATTGTGATCTGCTTTGCCTGAACAGATGATGATAAAGCAATTGTAGCACCGATAGAAGCAGCTAAAACAGCTTTTACTAGTCTCATAAAATCTCCTGTTTGTTTCACTCTTATATATTTTATCTTTGAAGATATCTATATATTAGACAGTATATTCACACCTGCCAACATTACTGATAATAAGTCAGATATTTGAAGATTTAAGTAATAGTGAATAAAAACGTGATACGTTATATATTTTTTTAACAAAAAAACAGATTTTTTAGACAAAGCTCACTATTTTCGCAAACATTTACGCTTTATCAATAATTATTATCATCAAAATTTTTCTTTTAAATTTCAATGTGTTAAAAATTTTATTTCTTTTAATATATTGTGATATTCACATATGAGACTGCTATTTTGCAAACGGTTACGCTTTATAAAAACATTGTTACAGCTCTTTTAAAAAGTCTTTTGAAAGTTTTTTTAATCCATAATTTATTTCAACTTCCAAATCTCTCATGGTAGGCATTAGGGTGAAGGTATGATCAAGTTTTTTGCAAAGTGTTCTGTAAAACATCTGCTGCTTTTCATTTAGAGGTGTTATTGATCGCCTGTAAAACCAGTATAGTCCCTGAACTGGAATAATGCACAGAACAAAAAGACAGGCTATTGTAGCCTCAAGATTCAAAGACAGAGCATAGATAAAAGGAACGCCTTTAAAATATCCACCGATATACAGACTCCAGATGATTGTAAGAAACAATAATGGAGGAATTACCTTATTTGCAAAATTCATTGATTTTTTTACCCTGTTTTCAGCAAATACAGGATTTAGATAATCCTCTAAAGGCCAGTCTTTCATATAGACATAGCCTGCTTTTAGTTTATTAATCATATAAAACCACTTAATTTTACAAAACGTAAGACAGTTAACTTCAAGTCTTTAATGTTCCTTGCCTTTATTATACACACATAGGAGTTTTACTGCTTTATCTGATAAAAATCTTAGTGTTGTGTCCATTAACAAAATAATATTGGCCGTGTTTTATTAGCTTCTCTTTGTTCGTGGTATAATTTTATAAGTTTTATTTTTTATCAGATTTGATTTTAAATCAGTTGGAGAAATTCTCGTGGCACATAATGTAATGCTGGTACCTACATACAAAACCAGCGGTATCTATACTGTATCATTAGGTCTTGTAAAAGCTTTAAATGATAATGGCGTAAAGGCAGCTTTATTCTCACCTTTCTACAATCCTACAAATTCATGCACAAAAGACAGATTATGCAAGTTCTGTGCAGCAAAGCAAATTGCAAAAGGTAACAAGTCAGAAGTTCTAGAAAGAATCGTTGCTGATTTTAACGATCTTACTAAGGGTAAGGACTACGATGTTGTTATCATCGAAGGTGTCTGTGATGCTCCTTTTGATACCGATATCATCAATGCTGACATCTGCCATGCTTTTGATGCCGATATCATTACTCTTACAACAGGCGTTTGCGAATGTGCAAAAAATGCAATTGATGCAACCTTAAACTTCTTTGGCAATGCCGGTAAAAAGAAAGTATTAGGTTCAATTCTTTTAAATCACAAGGCACCTAAAGATGCTAGCGGCAACAAGAAGCTTGTTTTATCAGGCTGTGGCAAGTGCCAGTGCTCTGATGGCAGCTGCTCTGTAAAAGAGCCAGTACTTAAGGACTTTATTGCTACTGTTGATTATGACAAGAAGTTCTACTCATTAAATGCAAATGAAGTAGCTTCAATTCTAAAATCAGAAGTTACAGGCGATACTGATGTTGAGCTATTCAAGGTAACATTCAGTGCACAAAATGCAAAAGAAGGTCAGATCCTTATTACTGAAGATGCAGATGTTACAACAAATGCATCATTAACCATTATCTGTTCAGGTGTAGATGGCAAATCAAACAGCAAGGCTATTATCAGAACTGATAAGTCAGCTTTAGCAGTTGTACAGGCATTATCATCTGCTGTTGCTTGCGTAAACTATGATAAGAAAGAGCAGATTTCATATATTGAAAATACTGTTGCTAAAGCTTTTAATTCAAAGGCTATTGAGTTAATCAAGACCTACGATAAGAATGCTTTACCTTTAATGAGCCCTGCAGCATTCCGCTACAAGCTAACCGAGCTTGCTCGTGCCGCTAACAAGAAGATTGCTCTACCAGAAGGCGATGAGCCACGTACTGTTGCTGCTGCAGCTGCTGTTGCAAAACAGGGTATTGCAACTCCTGTATTATTCGGTAAGAAAGAAACCATTCTTGAGGTTGCAAAACAGCAGGGTGTAACCTTGAATGAGAGAGTTGAATTTGTTGATCCTGATGAGGTTCGTGAGAACTATGTTGCAAGATTAGTAGAGCTTCGCAAGTCAAAGGGTATGACTGAGCAGATGGCTCTTGATATGTTAAAGGATAACGTAGCTTTAGCAACAATGATGATCGAGAAAAATGAGCTTGACGGTCTTGTTTCAGGTGCTGTTCATACAACAGCTAACACCATCCGTCCACCACTTCAGATCATTAAGACTGCTCCAAACGCAAAACTTGTTTCTGCAATTTTCTTCATGTTAATGGATGAGCAGGTTTACATCTATGGTGACTGTGCTTTAAATATCAATCCTGATGCTGAGCAGATTTCTGAGATTGCAATTCAGTCAGCAGATACTGCAAAGGCTTTTGGTATCGATCCTCGTGTTGCTATGGTTACCTATTCAACAATGAACTCAGGCAAGGGTGCTGATGTTGATTTAATGAGAGCTGCTACAGAGCTTGTTCGTCAAAAGCGTCCTGATATTCTTGTTGACGGTCCTCTACAGTACGATGCAGCTGTTATGGAAAATGTTGCAAAACAAAAAGCTCCTAACTCACCTGTTGCAGGCAAAGCCACTGTATTTATCTTCCCAAGCCTTTCAACCGGTAACACTGTTTATAAGGCTGTACAGCGTTCTGCAAACCTCGTTTCAATCGGACCTATGCTTCAGGGTATGAAAAAGCCTGTAAACGATCTGTCTCGTGGTGCATTAGTTGATGATATCATCTATACAATTGCAGTAACCGCAATTCAGGCAACTCAGGCTTAATGATTTAGCTATAAGGAGGGCAGCTTTGCTGCCCTTATTTGTTTATGAGAATACTGATTACAGGTGGTACTGGTCTTATAGGAAGATCACTTTGCTCTTTACTTTTACAAAAGGGGCATGAAATTTTTGTGCTCTCAAGAAATATTATAGATGCCAAAAACGTGCTGCCATCTGCAATCAGA
>NZ_JBGVMC010000248.1:0-2960 GCF_045124615.1 Succinivibrio sp. | reverse complement strand
ATTGCTGTACTTATCGTTATTTCATTATTCAGTGCAGATGCAAGATATTCAGATCTGGTATCATCAATTGCATCTGTAACCATATATGTAGTTATAAATTTCTATATTATGCTGGGTGCATTCCTTTGCTATAAATCATCATTATATAATCTTGACTTTGACATCAAGTATATTGCAAGAAAGCATCTTTACTACTACACAGTATTATGTATAGCCTTCTTAATAGAGCAGGTTGTTTTCTCAAATGCAGCAGTCGGAACTTCCTATGTTGTGTTTCTACTCTTTCATTACATGACAAAAAGCAAGACAATGATTTCACAGGATTCTCTGTCGGGTGTAAACAATAGAGTAAGCTTTAATAAATACATAAATAATGTTTTCCTGTCAAAAGAACATGATGGTGCCTATATCGTTTATATTGATATTGATAAGTTCAAACAGATAAATGACACTTATGGTCATATAGAAGGTGATGAGGCTATTTCTCTCGTTGGAAAAACTCTAAAGAGTATAGCTGGTGAAACCAATTCATTCGTTGCAAGAATCGGTGGTGATGAATTTGTCATGATCGTAAAAACAACAGAAGAAGAAAAAGTAAAAAAGGTTATACAGAACATATCATTTGAACTTGAAGAGAGAATTATTTTTTCTGATAAACAATATGATTTGACTGTAAGCTGTGGATATATTGAAGTTAAAAAGAATCAGAAAAATATTAAAGAGCTCATGGTTAAAGCTGATGAGTCTATGTATATTGAAAAATTAAAAAAGAATAGTGAGGTAGCTGATGGAGCTGTTTAAAATATGCAATGTCAGTCTATTGTATTTTTCAATTGCCAGTGTTTTTATTTTATATAGCGTTTTGAAAAATGAGAATACATCCGCAACTGTTGCGTCAAAAGTAAATGCAAATCTGACAAGACTTTTGTTTGTAAATGGAATCATTCTGGTTGTATATTTTTTTATTTCAATTTTAATTGTCCGTTATTCACTGCAGGGTAACGCCCCTTTAAGAACATTATTCTGTATACTAGGATTTACTGTTGGTTTTTGCTCTTACCTTTATCCATACTATCTTTTCATTCTCTTTAAAAAGTATGTATTTGGTCAGAATTTTCTAAAGGGTAAATTAAGAAAACTGCAGTTCTTACTCTTTGCTGTAACGGCTGTTATATATCTTTATATAGCAATAAAAGTTACATCTCTTTACTATCATGGGGAATTTATATCAGACAGTTATTTTGATTTCCTGATGATTATTCCTCTAGTTTGTGTCATTAACTATCTTTGCGTAATAAAAGATCTGCACAAATTTTTAAACGATCTTTTTGTAAATTCTTTTATTTCAAGAAAATTGGGAATTGCTATTGAAGCTCTTGTAATAATTGGTCCTATTATCTCATTTATTTTAGGATGGGTAATTTTAGCTCCAATTACATTCGGTCTTTTTGTTGCTTTTGTGTTCCTTGTGCAGATAGTGGCTCATGATAAGGCTGTTTCAATTGATTTTTTAACAGGACTTAATAATAGGAAAGAGCTTATTAGATATTTATCAAGAATATTTGATAAGTCATCTATACTTGATAACAACCTTCATATGATCTTCATTGATATAGATGATTTTAAAAAGATCAATGATACATTTGGTCATAATTTTGGTGATAAAGCTTTATTAAGTCTATCTAAATGTATGAAAAAGTCTGCTTTTGATAAAGACTGTTTCCTTTGCAGATATGCTGGTGATGAATTTACTGTAGTTATTAAGGAGAAAACCTTAAATACCGTAGATTCCTTTATTAAGACTTTATTGGATAATCTTGAAGAGGAGAACAAATTTGGCTCTCTTCCATTTAAAATTTCTCTGTCTGTAGGTGTTGTAGGTTACTCTGAGCAGTACAAGACTCTTGATGAATTTATTGCTGCAGCTGATGAAGCGATGTACCTTGAAAAGCAAAAGGCAAAAGATTCAGTAGATTCATAATAGAAATTTAATTATCTGATTTAATATTTTGTGCAGCGTACAATACATTGCGATGATAATTTTGGGATACATTATTTCAGCGATTCAAACTTTTCCAAAATTTAGCAAGTTTAAATTTCAATTTTAGGATTTTTTATATTTTGTATATAAATCACTGTGATATGTGAGTATCATTTTCCTTAGATATTCCATTTTAGTGTTGTCCCTACGTAATTCGGATATCATAGATGTCTTTTCATGTTGTCTATAATGAAAGAGAATTTCAGGAATCCTGTAAACTTTTACTCCCAATTCAAGAAGAGATAACCAAAATTCATAGTCTTCCCACCCATATTTCATTATTTTTTTGTATCCTCCAACTCTTTCCCAATCAGTCTTTCTAAAAAGAGCTGTACAAAAAATGCAGTTAGATCTAAGCATTTTTTTCATTTTAAATTTAGGCAATTCCCATTTCTTATTAATTGCTCCAAACATATCTGCTTCACAGTAAACTATTCCTATTTTTTTCTTAGAATCAATTATTTTTACTGCTTTCTCTATATATGTAGGCTCAATTTTATCGTCTGCATCCAAAGGAAGAATATACTTGCCAGTAGCATTCTTAATTCCAGTGTTTCTTGCTTCTGCAAGCCCCATGTTGATTTGATTGATAATTTTTACTTTTTGATTATTGTAATTTTTTAAAAAAGAAAGTGTTTCTTTACTGGTAGAACCGTCGTTTACAACAATAATTTCTATGTTCTGATAAGTGCTTGCTAAAGCGGAATCAAGAGCTTCTTCAATATAACAAGGTAATACATTGTACACAGGTACAATTACGGATACTTTTTCAGTGCATTTTTTATTAAATAAAACAGTAATTTTATTAATTAATTTTTTTATCATTTAGGTTCTCTGTTTTTTTTGTACGAGTTTATTTGTCTTGAATATATAAAATAACTCTAGTTTCCCACATGGAAATTTAAAACAAACCTAGATG
>NZ_JBGVMC010000247.1:0-3084 GCF_045124615.1 Succinivibrio sp. | reverse complement strand
GAATAATTGTAAAAATTGTGACATCGTTTACAAAACAGATTTCAATGAAATTTTTTGCATGTTCATATTATGTGGAATTTAACAAATTTAAGAAAAATGTATGGTAATTGAGAATACATATGAATAAACTTAAATCAGATATTATAAAAACCTAAGGTGGTTTTATGGATTACAACAAGCCTGATATTCTTTTATTAAAGGTATCTTATAACTGGTTTCAGGTTATAAAGGCTCACTTCATTTCATATGGATCAAGTATAACAAACTGCTGGTACACTCCCTTTGAGGAGAATCTGTCAGATAAGTCTGATATCGTGATAAAGCCAGGAACTTTAACTTTATTTTTAGTTGAAAAAGGCGATAAACAGATAATTGTCGGCGGTGGATATTATCTTAAGAAAGTGTATCTTGATCTAAATGTCTGCTGGTATACATTCGGTGTGAGATCAGGTTATGTTACATATCAGGATTTTATAAACAGGGCAGAGGAGTATAATGCCGATCTGTCGATGCCTATTAGCTGCAATCTTGTAAGTGGTACATTCATATTTACTAAAACACAAATACTTGATGTACCTGAAGGTTTTGAATTCAAATTTTTAAAAGATCACTGTCAGATCCTTTTAAAATCTTCATCACCAATAGGAAAATATCTTATTAAAGTTTCGAATCAAAAACGTAATGAAGCTATTGACTATATAGGTTCTGATGGAACATGGCCTGGCATATACTACAAGGCTACAGTTCATAAGACAATCGAGAATATCTCAGAGTACCGAACAGAACTTTTAGGTGTATATAATGCCACATGCGCTGTAACTGAAAGCCATTTTATTGCTACTTTAAAGGCTGTGAATTTTCAGTCAATGTACGATGATCGCTTCTTGACAATAGAAAATGGAATTATCCTGAGAGCTGATATTGCAGAGTTATTCAACAAGGGCTTTATAACATTTTTTTATGATGCTTCAGATATTTTAAGAGTAAGACTCTCTCAGCGTATGAAAGAGCATTTTGATCCTGACTATATCAAACTTGATAATAAACCATTATTACTGCCAGAGGATAAAAAGCTTTGGCCTAACAAAGAATATGTAAAGTGGCATAATACCATCAGATTTGAAAACTGGCTTAACAGTGGTGAATTCAGTCTTATTGATTTTTCAAGTAAATACAAATAATTATGCAGATAGCAGTAATTGGTGCCGACACTAAGATAGGGCAGATGATTGTAAACAGCGCTGAAGCTTTAAAAATTAGAACCGTCAGCGTTGTAAGTTCATATATAAGTTTAAAAGGTGATGGAAAACTTGTAGTAAAGGATTATCAGGATCTTAAACTCAGCGATTTTGATGGTTGTCATGTCATTGTTGATGCAGTTTCTTTTCTTGATATTACAAGATATTCAACTGATCTTCTGCCTTTATGGACAGAACTTGAAATTCTGAAGAATACAGATATTTCTTTACTGTGTCTTGGTTCATCTGCATTTTTATATACAGATAAATCTAAAAAGCGTTTTGTTTTTGATGAAAGTGATGTCGTTATAAATGATGATCAGCAAAAAGTAGACAGACTTTGTGTAAATGCCTATAAAAGACTATCTACATGCAGCAATGTTAAATGGGGGATATTCTCGCCACCACTTTTTTTAGATGATCATTCAATCGGCTCTGGTAACTACATGCTGTCTGATAGCGTACTGCCTGTAAATGTAAATGGAACAAGCAGAATAAGTGTTAATGATTTTGTTAAGGCAACAATTGATATCTTAAAGCAGGGTATAAAAACTCACGACGTCATGTCTGTTTGTCAATTCTAATCTTTTTTCTGCACAAAAACTGAGCTCCTACCTAAAGCAACACAATAATATTTTATTAACCTATTGAAAAATAAGGTTAATATTAATATCACACAAAAATTTTTATAGTTTTTATTGATAATTATCAATAGATCCTTTATTATTCTTACAAAACCTATCAATAATATAGGTTATATAGATAATAATAACCTGGGAAAAAAAATGAAAATCTACGAGTCAGTTACACAGCTAATAGGAAAGACACCTCTTATTAAGTTGAATGGCCTTATCAAACACCACAACCTAAAGGCTAATCTTATTGCAAAGGTTGAAGCTTTTAATCCTGCAGGATCTGTAAAGGACAGAATTGCATATGCGATGATTTCAAAGGCTCTTTTGGACAATAAGATCAATAAAGATACTGTAATTATTGAGCCAACATCTGGAAATACTGGTATAGGACTTGCTCAGGTATGCTCAGCTTTATCCTTAAAACTGATTATTGTTATGCCAGATTCCATGTCGATTGAAAGACGTAATCTTTTAAGAGCTTTTGGTGCAAAGGTTGTTTTAACTCAAGGCTCTCTTGGCATGAACGGAGCAATACAAAAGGCAAAAGAGCTTCTTTTTGAAAACAAAAATTCTTATATGCCATCTCAGTTTATGAACCATGTAAACCCTGAGGCTCACTACAGCACAACAGGCCCTGAAATATATGAGGATACAGATGGCAAGGTTGATTATCTTGTTGCAGGTATCGGAACAGGCGGCACTATTTCAGGTGCTGGTCGTTACCTAAAAGAGAAAATAAAGTCAGTAAAGGTTATAGGTGTTGAGCCTGCTCAGTCTCCTGTTCTTACAAAAGGCTTTGCTGGTAATCATGCTATTCAGGGGATTGGCGCAGGATTCATTCCTGATACTTTAGACAAGACTGTTCTTGATGAGGTGATTGCCGTTGATAATGTTGATGCATTTACCTATACAAATCAGGTAGCTCAGTTAGATGGAATTCTTGCAGGTATCTCATCTGGTGCTGCAATAGCAGCTGCAATAGAACTTTCAAAAAGAATTGAAAATTCAGGCAGGAATATCGTTGTCATTCTCCCTGATACAGGTGAGAGATATCTGTCAACTCCAGTGTTTTTAAAGTAGTAGGTGCACCATGATTGATAAACATGAGAGTATCACAGCTAAGCTTTGCTCATTTGTAAGAGCTTTTCACAGCATCTATGAAAAGAATAAGGTTTTTGATGACTATCTTGCATACGATCTAATGGGGCAGG
>NZ_JBGVMC010000246.1:0-3021 GCF_045124615.1 Succinivibrio sp. | reverse complement strand
AAACTTTTTTGTGCAATTTTTTTCTCTTTGTTCTGTTCTTTTGCCTTTTGCAGAGAATACACATCATCAGTGGTTGTGGCAAAGACCAGTTCAATTATCAGTCAGTTAAATGAAGGTCTTGATGTTTTAAAGCAGATGTCTGATAAAAATACAAAAGATCTGAGTGAACTTAAAAACAGCATAAATGAGCAGAACAGAAAAAATGAGAAAAACAGCACTTTTTATAACAAGAAATCCTGGGAAAAGGTTAAGAGTCTTACAAAGGATTACCTTTTGCTCCTTGAGGCAAGCTATGCATTTGCAAGAAATTCACAGACACAATCACAAATGAATGCTGATGAACAAAGAGCTTTAGCTTGGTCAATGTGTTTATCTGACGGTCAGTGCAATTTCAAAAAGATAAATACACTGTTGCAAAAAAACGATTTTCAGCTTTCAGCCTTTATAAAAGAGAATGCTAAAAACACTCAATCAACGCTTATAGACAGCATTGAAAAACTAAATGAGCTTTCATTGGAGGCACAAAGCAGTGAAGGACTGAACAGCTCTATTGATGCTCTGACAAAGGTAAGTACCACACAGGCAAATGTCCTTGTAGCTTTAAATACCCAGATAAGTAATCTTGCAAAGCTCAAAGCTCAGATATTGGCAAATGAAAAAGAAAAAGCTCATCTGACAGCACTTGCAGACAGCAAGGCAATGAAAGCAGATACTAATGTCCGATCTGATCATATGTCTTCATTGCTTGGAGATATAAAATGAGAAGAATATTAAGTCTGCTTGTCCTGTTAACTTTTCTTTTACTTCCTGAGTATGCATCGGCACAGGCCCTGAATGCAGATAATATTCTAAGCTCTCTGTCAGAGCATTTTATAAATGAGGTAAGACTTACAGCTGAGCCTATAAAACAGGCTGCAACAAGACTGTTTTTTCTTCTTTTACCAATTGCAATTGTCCTTCAGGGATTAAAACTTATTTTCCGTTCAGGAAACTATATGAGTTTTTCTCTTGAGATGGTAAAACTTACACTTATTACTGGTATATATCTTTTTTTACTAAACAATGGAGAGACTATTGGAATTAGTATCGTAGATTCATTATGCTCTATTGTTTCAAGTGAAAAACAAGGACCATCTGAACTTATCGATCTTATATTCAATATTACAGGCAGGATATCTAACATCTTAAATTCAATGGTACTGTCTACCACAGTATCTGTCATGTTCAGAATAATAACTTTCGTATTTATGATACTGCTCTGTCTTGTAGTCATTCGCTACTGTGCAACGTTCATTGGAGCCTATGTACTGTGTACTATAGGTGTTATTGTTCTTGGATTCGGTGCATACAGCAAAACAAGGATCTTTGCTGCAAACTATCTAAAAACAGTTATATCACTTGCTCTCTCACTTATGACCTACAATGTTATATTCAAGGCAACTACAACCTTACTTGAGAAAATAATGCTATCTTTTGAGCAAAGACAGGTAAGTTCCGATCCTCTTGTAATTGATGACTTTATCTATCTTCTGTTTACTGCACTTTTTATCTTCTGCGTATCAGGTTATCTTCCATCCTTAATAGGCTCTCTTGTCAGATATACAGGAAATGGAGCAAAAGATATGAATATCAAGTCAATATCAACAGTTGCAGGTGATGCAGCAAGATCAGCTAGTACGACATTAACAAAGCGTGTGATCTGATGACAAAGATAAAACAGGTTAACTTAAGCTAAAATTATTTAACTTTATCTAGCAAGAATTCCCCACCTCTATAGGTGGTTGGGATGAATTGCTCCACAATAGAGGCTGTAAATAATATATGAATTATAGTAAAATAAAAAAAAAGAACCGAGGGGCACTCGGGGATAGCCTGCTGTGAGGTAAAAGCTCACTGCTTAGCTCATTAGAGCTATCGAACAGGAATCCCTTACCTCTACAGGTAGGGTAGGATGTCACTTAAGATCCTAGAATCACATTTAGAAGTGTGTCAAACTATGCCTATACACCAAAATAAAAGTACATAGCTATGACAATGCAGAAAATTACCTGTCTTATGGAATGCTCAGTTGACGGCAGAATTGATGAATCAAGATGGTCTGTTCTTTTTGATAAGACAGGAGAAGGTCAGATTGACGTCTATAACGAAACTTTAGCATCAATAAATCCTGAGGTTTGCCTTATTGGTCGTAGTGCTGTATTCAGACATCACTGTAATAAAAAATTCTGTAAAAGTTCCTTCACAAAAATAAACAAGGCAAAACCTTTTTTGGGGATCAGAAAACACGGAAGAATTGCTGCTGTATTTGATCCAAAAGGAACAATAGCCTATGAAAACAACAACATATTTGGAAACGATCTGCTTGTTGTACTAGGTTATGATAGTGCTAGTGAAGAGTATCTGGAATTTTTAAGACAAAAAGAAATTTCGTATACTTTTGCAGGTGCTGATGGCTATCAGCTAAAAGAAGCTCTATCAAGTCTCTATTCAGATTTTGGTCTGAAAAATGTTCTTTTATGCGGAGGCGGAGTTTTAAACGGATCATTTCTAAAACAGAGTCTTATTGATGAACTTTATATAGTTCTTTATCCAGGACTTGACGGACTTTCTGGTGTAAGCTCAATTTTTGAATACAAAGGAAATTCTGACGAGTTGCCTTGCAAAGGACAGTCTTTAGAGCTTATAAGCTGTGAGGCTTTAAGAGCTGGAGTTGTAAGACTACGCTACCGCTTTCACTACTATACACTTGAGAATCAAACCAAAACAGGTAATTAGATTTGCGCTGATATGTAATCATGTCTGCATAGGATTATTGTAATTTTGTTCATCTGAATAATAAAATAAAGATCTGATAAATACTTTAAATATACATCTGTATTAGGCTCAATAAATATCGAATATACAAAGTTGAATTAACTGTAAATTCAGCTAAAATACATATAGTTACTATATATTCTGGATATAAAAATGACCGAAAAGACATTCAAACCATTGCCACTTGGCAATGAGGACTTTGTTTCA
>NZ_JBGVMC010000245.1:0-9722 GCF_045124615.1 Succinivibrio sp. | reverse complement strand
GTGATGAAAAGCGATTAGAAGAGCGTGCAAGCTCCTCTAATTTTTCAGATGCAATGAATTTGCTTTCCATAATTGTTTTTCTAAAGCCTAACCTATCATTATTTGATCAGATTTATCCTCAAAAATCCAGAAAATTATCACACCATGATCCTTAAATCACAAAAAAAATTGTACACCGTGATCCTTAGCTCAAAAGAATTCGTTTTTTTTAAAGCAGATTATAAGTGAATTACAACCTTGGTTAAACTGTGATCAAAGTCCGTTTCATTTTGTCATCGCAAAAATTTGTCTCAACTATCTTGACACAAACCGCTTTTTTTTTAGAATAACATGATAGGATTACTATTATTTCATTGTATATACAAAATTTTTTCGGAATAGATGGACAGTAATAATGTTGCGATTTCTTTTTTTTACGTTTTTTATGATGTTTACAAATATAACTAACGCAAGAGTTAATTTATCAGATCTTGTTGGATATCAAGTACTCTATAAAGGTTATATAACGGGGTACATGGATGGTAATAGTTTGTCAGGAAAATTTAAAAAGAACGGGGATTTTGAAGGATGTGAATGGAATAGAGCAATTTTCCTTGATGAACAATATGTTGTCTATTGTGAAGAGTATAACTATATGTATTCTTACCACCCAGAAGCTATTATTCTTACCAATGGAAGAGATTCTATAATGGTTGTAGATAATACTAAATTTAGAATTAGATTGAGGTAAAAGATTACCCTGTCTTTCCTAGCAAAAATTGACTAAAAGAGCCCGTAAATCGCATGCGGGCTATATTTTTGAAATTTTGATTTTAATAATTATGTGATGCATATTGTGTTGAATATGTGATATAATCCCATACAGTTAAGGTTCGGAGGATTGTTCCATGTTCGTTAGAGTGTCTGGTAAAAAAGGATTTGAGTATGTCTACCTTTGCAGGTCGGTAAGAGCAGGTAAAACTATTAAACAAGAAATTGTTGAAAAGCTTGGAAAACTTTCTGAGCTTACAGCTTCCGATCCTGATGCACTTAAAAAGCTGAAAGAAAAGTATGCAGGTGTTTCTGCTGATGAAAAGTTAAAAAAAGATATTCTCAGTCAGCAGATTACAGCATCTAACCTTACAAGTGCACTTGAATGGTCGAGTGAACATGATAAAGGGGAAGCCAATCCTTACCCTCTGCTATGTTACGGACTTGAACCTTTAAGAGCTTTATGGAGGAATGACTTAAAACTGGAAAGGACCATACTCAATCTGCAGGCATATAATTCAAAATGCGAGTTTGACCTTAACAGAGCTATATTCTACCTTGCAGGATGTAAAGTACTTGATCCTCGTTCAGTCAATGATGCCTACGCAGCAAGAACAGGTTTCATTTCTCAACCTTTAGAAGATATTTCAAGAAACAATCTGTATGCAGCTTTATCTTTTCTCAGTAAACATAAAGACACCATTGTAAGAAATCTCAGCAGAAGGACTCATGAAATCACAGGTCGTAAGAACACTATGATGTTCTATGATGTAACCAATGTTTATTTCGAGACTCCATTATCAGATGAGGAGAAGCAACTTTTCAACGATGATGAAAAGTTAAGATGTGAAGCTTTTAAACTTATTACAGATTACTGCAGAGAGCACAATCTGCTTTTACCGTCAGAAGCAAAGGTAAAGAATAAAAGTACTCTTGAACTTGATGATGTAGCATCTTTCCTTGATAAGGATGACAACCTCATTTATGAAAAAATTCCTTCTGACCTGCAGAAAACCATCAGACAGAAACTCTTTTTAAGAATGAGAGGACTGTCCAAAGAGCACCGTTCTGATTTACCGCTTGTATCCATTGCACTGGTAATTGATGAATTCGGATTTCCTCTGGATTATGAAATCTATTCAGGTGGCAGCTCTGAATTTAACACCATGAAACAATCCATTGATAACCTTAAAAACAGGTATGGAATTAAAGATGCTGTGATTGTGGCTGACAGAGGTCTGAATTCTGTCGCAAACCTAAAAATGCTGCAGGATATGAAGTTTGGATTTCTGGTTGCACAAAAGATTTCCAATCTCTCTTCTGAATACAGTAAATACCTAAAGTCTCCTGAGAGTATGACCTCTGAAGACTATGATGAATGGGAGGAAACTGACGGTCTCAATATTCCTAAGGAACAATACCGTTTCAAAGTTTTTAAAGATTACAAAAAGACTGTAAAACAGCCTAAATCCCAGGGAGGCAAGACCATTGAAATTACCTGCAGTCTGGTTGTTTCCTTTTCACAGGAGAGATATTTAAGAGACAGAAAACTGCTTGAGATTGACCATCAGAAAGCTCTTAATGCCATTAATTCCAAACAGCATATCTCATCATCTCTCAAAAGCTGGCAGAGACTGGTTTCTACTGAAAATCCTAAAGGTAATATCGCAGCCTCCTTTAAACAGGATATCTATGAACAGAGACTTAGAGAATGTGGTTATGCTGCAGTTGTCTATAAGAAAGCTCCTGACAGTGAACATGATCTTACATCTCAGGAGCTAGGAGAAGCTTACCATCGTCAGGTTCGCATCGAGGAATGTTTCAGAATTTTAAAATCAAATGTGCAGTTACGTCCTATGTATGTTTACACTCCTGAACATATCAGAGGTCATATCCTATGTTGCTTTATCTCTTTACTTCTGTTCAGACTCATGGAATTCAAACTCAAACAAAACGGTACACCTATGAGCATTGAAAATATCTCTGACAGTCTATCTGGAGCTAAGGTTCTGGCTGGTAGGATTGGTGATGAGATCTTGTTTTTACACACTAATGATTATCTGACAGGATCAAGACTGCAAAACAGCAAAAAGAGCTGTTCCGTCACTGAAGGTGGCTTAGCTATCAATAACATTATGCTGGTAGCTGGACTTAAACCTCTCTTAAAAGTTAACTCATATCACTCTTTAAATGCCATCTTTTCAAGAAAAAAGTCATCAGCTCTGGAATTCATCGATCCTGAATTACACAACGTGATTTGATTTCACACATCGTTATTAAATTATAAAACAGCAGTAAACCTCATTCCTATACCGTTTACTTCTTTTTTTTGTTATGGTTATGATGTTGCCTCTGAATAAAGTAAGCAAAAAGTGCTATTTTATAGATTTGATATTTATTTATAAGAAGTCTCTTTTTTCTCAAGAAAATGATGCTTTTTGTGTGTAGAAAAGGCGCATATTTGTTGTCTGATACAAAATACAAGTATTTTTTTTGTAAAAAAAAATAAAAAAAAATAATATTTATAAATTATCAGATGAATTTGTATAAAAGACTTATAAATCAAGTAATTAACTAAACATAAATAAAAATACATAAAATCGAAGAATATGATATTTATGCATTTTTGTATTTAGTCAAGACTACAAAAAAAATTTTTATAGCGTATACTAGCCGACGTTTAAACGCTTAAAGGATGTTTGTTAAATATAAAAACAATAATACATAGGGCGTTAATCAGGAATTACCTGAAATAATTTATTAAATTTGATTTAAAAAAATTAGGGATATTTAGTTTATGAATAAGTCTGAACTAATCGAGCAGATTTCAAATCGTTCTGGTTTACCATTAGCAAGTTCACGCAAGGCTTTAGAGGCAGTTGTAGAGACAATCAGTGCAGCTTTAGCTTCAGGTGACCGCGTTCAGTTAGTTGGTTTTGGTACTTTCAAGGTTACAGCAAGAGCTGCTCGTGAAGGCAGAAATCCTCAGACCGGTGCAGTTATTAACATTCCTGCAACCAAGACTCCTTCATTCACTGCTGGTGCAGAATTAAAGAAGAACGTAAACAACTAATAACTGGTTTATTGGATGTTTTCACAAGGCCTCAGCCATATGGTTTGAGGCCTTTGTTATTTTTGTTGTGCACAATTTCAGTTCATATTTTGGCTTTGCGATTTATAAGCCATTTCTTCTTTTTATATTTCGTAATTTTGTATATTTGATCACGAATTTATGGTAATATCTAAAAAAATTTTGTTTTTATGTTCTCTCAACCGATTCAGGTGTTTTTAATCCTGCTTTTGTAGGTTGCTGGAATTAACTTAAAAAAGGAAATAAAACATGGCATTGCATCAGAAAGCTGGTCAGAAAGCTACCTTTGCAGATTTAGATAATATCCCTCGTTTAATGGCTGCTTATTATCTGAATACTCCTGATTTAGATGATCCAGAGCAGTTAGTAAGTTTCGGTACTTCAGGACACCGTGGTACTTCATTAAACGGTTCATTCACTGAGTCTCATATTCTTGCTATTTCACAGGCAATCGCTGAGTACCGTCAGAAAGAGGGAATCACTGGTCCTCTGTTCATCGGTATGGATACTCATGCTTTATCAGAGGCTGCTTTAGCAACAGCAATTGAGGTTCTAGGTGCTAACGGTGTTGAGGTTCGTGTTGAGACCGACCATGGTTACACTCCAACTCCATCAGTTTCTTTTGCAATTTTAAATTACAACAGAGGCCGTACCTCTGGTTTAGCAGATGGTATTGTTATCACTCCATCTCACAATCCTCCATCAAACGGTGGTTTCAAATATAATCCAACTGATGGTGGTCCTGCTGGTACTGAAATTACATCAGTAATTCAGAACAGAGCAAACGAAATTCTAAAGAACAAGCTTCAGGGCGTTAAGAGAATTCCTTATTCTCAGGCTATCAAGTTATCTAATGTTAAAGAGCATGATATGCTCTCAGACTATGTTAATGCTTTAGGTGAGGTTATCGATCTTGAGGCAATTTCACAGTCTGGTATCAAGATGGGCGTTGATCCACTCGGTGGTTCAGGTCTTTACTACTGGGATAGAATTGCAGATAAGTACAACCTAAATCTTAAGGTTGTAAACTATGCTGTTGACCCAACCTTCTCATTCATGTGTATTGACCGTGACGGCAAGATCAGAATGGACTGTTCAAGCCCATATGCAATGGCAGGTCTAATCTCATTAAAGGATGATTTTGATATTGCCTGGGGTAACGATCCTGACTATGACAGACACGGTATTGTATGTCACAGCGGTTTAATGAATCCAAACCACTATCTGTCAGCTGCAATCAACTACATCTATACACACCGTGACAACTGGCCTAAGAGCGCAATGGTTGGTAAGACCGTAGTAAGTTCAAATCTGATGAACCGTGTTGCTGAAGGTTTAGGCCGCAAGGCTTACGAAGTACCAGTTGGCTTCAAGTGGTTCGTTCCAGGTCTGTTTGACAAGTCATTAGCTTTTGGCTGTGAGGAATCAGCTGGTGCTTCATTCTTACGCAAGGATGGTTCTGTTTGGACTACAGATAAGGATGGTATCATCGCTTCATTGTTAAGCGCTGAAATGCTTGCAGTAACTGGTAAGGATCCATCAGAGCATTACAATGCACTAATCGAGAAGTATGGCCGCCCTTACTACGATCGTGTTGATGCTCCTGCAAATCCAGCTCAGAAGAGTGCATTAAAGAAACTTGATCCATCTGCTGTTGAAGCAAGTGAGCTTGCAGGTGAGAAGATTATTGATAAGTTAACTTGTGCTCCTGGCAATGGTGCTGCTATCGGTGGTCTGAAGGTTGTAACAGAGAATGGCTGGTTTGCAGCACGTCCTTCAGGTACTGAGAATGTTTACAAGATCTACATGGAAAGCTTCAAGGGTGAAGATCACTTAAAGCGTATCGAAACTGAAGCTCAGGAAATTGTAAATGCAGCTTTAAAGAAAGCTGGTGTTTAGGGTTAACTCCTAGTAAACAAAAGGGCCAGGAAACTGGCTCTTTTTGTAATTTAGTGACACAGATCGCACCTAAGAGTAGAACTTATTTATAAACACACGGTCAAATAGCTAAAATCTTTTCATTATTTTTAATAGATTAGGACTTTATATCAATGAATAAAAAACTGTTATTATCAATTGCTGTGGTAGGTGCTCTTAATTTGACAGGTTGTGCTGCATTATCAACAATGATGTCAACTGATGCAGATTATAAAGAAAAAGCAGCTGAAACTCTTGATATTGCAGAAGATAATTTAACATTAGATCGCGATTCAATCAGAACTGGATTAAATGATATTACCTTTGAAGTTTTAGACAAAGAGGATAACCGTTACAGATGCCGTATGGGTGCAAATCTGAGCAAGACTACACAGGCATCATGTAAGAAGCGCAATGCTGATGGTAAGTGGGAGCAGTTCGGTAAAGAAGTAAATATTGAAGAAGAATTTGGTGAAAGCGGTGGCGCTTTATTCAACTTCTCATTAAGCGGTGGTTCAGAGAAAAAATCAAAGAAAGCAAATCGCAATGCTTCATCTTTACAGTCTAACCCTACAACTGATGACGGTGTATATACCGAGACTGTGCAGCCAAGAAACAAGCCTACCATCGTAATTCAGCCTGATGAGGATGAAACTGATGCATACAGAACCAACCCAACTAAGACCTATAACGGTAAGTTCAAGGTAAGAGATGAGCAGGGCCATTCTTATGAATGTCACTTTGCAAATGTTGGTCAGGTAGTTTCTGATACAATTTCAGTATGTACCAAGCTGTACTAATCTGAATAATTCAATAGTTTAGATAAAGTCCATCCTGTGCGGTGGACTTTTTTCGTTTTGTTCCTTTTACCCAATGGAAGATTGCCATTTAATCGCTTTTTCAATTCTCAAGTGATACCTATTTTGGTAAACTTTATCCTGTATTAGATAAAGGAGACAATTTTGGCTAAATATACATTAGACACACTGCCTGTTGATTATGACAAATACAAGGTTATAGCTCTTGATCTTGACGATACACTCTTAAGAGATGATAAGACTATCAGTGAATATACCATCAGCACACTTCAAAAAGCACAGAATCAGGGATATTCAATCGTAATTGCAACAGGAAGACATCCTAAGAGTGCAGTTCGTTATATGGATATGCTTGGCTGTTTAAATGAGAATTCTTATGCAGTTTGTTTTAATGGTGCAGGTGTAGCAAGACTATCTGACTATATAAAAGCTAATAGTGATATTCACTTCCCTTTAGTATGCAAGAAAACAGCTCCTTTTTCTATTATTAGAAAGGTTGTAGATCTTGCTCATGCAAATTCTCTTAAAGTTCATGCCTATACAAAGGATTTCGGTCTTGTAATTGAAGATCACAATCCTCATACCCAAAGAGAAATCGACAATGGAAATGTTGGTTTTAAACAGGTAGATTTCTATGATTTTAAGGATACAGATGAGTTTTATAAAATCCTTATTGTAGGTCCAAAAGAGGATTTAGACAGACTATCAAAGAATGTTCCTGAGGAGCTTTCATCATTCTTTGCAGTTCTTCGCTCAGAGGCACACTTCCTTGAGTTTATACCTCATAAATCCACAAAAGGTACAGCCTTAACACAGCTTTGCGAAACATTAGGTTATAAAGCTGAAAATGCCATGGCATTTGGAGATGCTGATAACGATCTTGCTATGATTAAGGCTGCAGGTCTTGGTGTTGCTATGGCTAACGGTTTTGATAGTGTAAAGGAAGCTGCAACAGTAGTTACACTTACAAATCAAGAAGATGGCGTTGCAAGACTCGTCGAAAAGTTTTTAAGGTAAAACAATGTTTAAAACCTCGATTTTTAAAGATGAGCACGATTCAGAAAGTCTAAGAGAGAGATTTCACGGCTCAGACAGTCTGCCTTTAAAGGTTTCCGTAAAGGCAGCAGCAAGAATGATAAAAATCTACTGGACTTCAAAAGAATCATTATTTTCATGGTTTATCCTTGCTCTCATCATAGGTCTAACCTCAGGTGCTATTTATTTAGCCAAGGTTTTCAATACCTGGTACAAGGACTTTTGGGACACTGTTCAGCAGTACAATCTTGAAGGATTCAAGTATCAGCTGATGCTCTTTGCAATACTTGCTACAATCCATGTAATCGTATCTGTTTATAATTCCTATTTGAGATCTGTTCTTGCAATAAGATGGAGACGTTTCTTCACAACAAGAGTAATGAAAGATTATCTTGAGAGTGATACCTATTACAAGATGCAGCTTGAAGACAGAAAAACAGAAAACCCAGACCAGCGTATTTCAGAGGATTTAAGCAGCTTTGTAAGCTATACCATTTCCTTACTTTTAGGAACAGCATCTGATCTTGCAATGCTAGGCACATTCGGTGTTGTTCTCTGGGATCTGTCTTATGCAGTTACCATGGATGTTTTTGGCTACAGTCTGCATCTTCCAAACGGATATATGTTATATCTTGGAATTATCTATGCTCTTGTAGGTACGCTTATTACCTTCAAGATAGGAAAGCCACTTGTAAGACTTAATTTCAGACAGCAGAGATTTGAAGCTGATTTTCGTTTCTCTCTTATAAGAGTAAGAGAAAATGCTGAGTCTATTTCTCTTTATAAAGGTCATTCATCAGAAGAGAGGTATCTTGGTTATAGTTTTTCTGAAGTTGTTAAAAACTATATAAGACTGATTAAAAGAGAAAAGAGACTTGGTTTCTTTACATTAGGTTATGCTCAGACAGCTGTTATTTTCCCTATTTTAATTGCAGCTCCGATGTATTTTGCAAAGATTATTACCATTGGCTCAATCATGCAGATTAATTCTGCGTTCGGTAGAGTACAGGATTCACTTTCAACTGTTATAAGTTCATTCTCATCATGGGCAAACTATAAAGCAGTTGTAGACCGTCTTGCTCTGTTTTTTGACAGTATGGATTCAAGTAACGAGATTAAATGCCTTAAACCTAAGTTTTCAGGAAACAGCTTTAAGGTTGATAATCTTTCACTGTTTACTCCAAAGGCAAAAAAGCTTTGCGATAATCTGAATCTTGAGCTTGCATCAGACAGTTCATTACTGATAAGAGGTCCATCAGGTTGCGGAAAGTCCACATTCATTAAGGCTATTGCAGGTATTTGGCCTCATGCACATGGAGATATCATTCTGCCTGAGAATAAGAACTCATTGTTCCTATCTCAAAGACCATATCTTCCACAGGGCTCTTTAAGAGATGCAATATACTATCCTGATGAAGCAAGAAATGACGGACTTGCAGAAAAGTATCTAGAGCAGTTATCACTGTCACATCTTATTAAGGATTTAGATAGAGTAGACAATTACTCATCAATGTTATCCTTAGGCGAACAGCAGAGAATTGCAATAATCAGAGCTCTTATATTAAAGCCTGGTATGCTGTTTTTAGATGAGGCAAGTTCAGCTCTTGATGAGGATCTTGAAAAGAGAGCATATACTATGATTAGAGATGAGCTTAAGGGATCTCTGATTATAAGTGTTGGCCATCGTTCAAGCCTTATAAATATGCATGATTATATCCTTAATGCTCAATTAGATATGAATTGGACTATTAATAAGAATAATAATCAATAAGCTAATATTGAGTAATAAAATTTGAAATATATCAAATTCTTTCACATTCAAAGGTGAAAATTCTGTAATATCTCCTATATTAAGAATATCAATAATATCAATAATAATTCTTAATAAGAAGATTTTTTATGAGAAGTATCGCCACTCTTGACCTTCAGTATGCTCACAGATTCTATGGCTTCCAGGGAGAGGCTCAATATCTTCATGGACATACTGGCTGCCTTACAATTGAAGTTGAAGACACCATTGAACCTGGTGTAAATATGGTTTTTCCATGCAATGAAATTCAAAAAACTGCATGGGATGTATTAAAGAATTTTGATCATGCATTAATTCTTCG
>NZ_JBGVMC010000244.1:0-1348 GCF_045124615.1 Succinivibrio sp. | reverse complement strand
TTTGCGAAACACTCGATCAGTTTTATGAGGATGTAAAAGCAAAGAAATCACCTAGAATTATAATTTGTTTACCACCTAGATCAGGTAAATCAGAGATTATAAGCCGTAATTTTCCTGCATATCTTTTTGGGCGTGATCCTAATCTTAATATTATCAGTGCCTCCTATTCAGGCGATCTTGCAAGCCGTTTTAATCTGGATGTTCAAAGAATAATTGACAGCGATAATTATAAAAAAATATTTCCAGATACTTTTTTAGGTGGCAAATCTTACCCTCAGTATAAAAAGACAGATTCACTTTTTGAAATCGTAAACCATAAAGGATCATACCGATCTGCAGGCGTGGGCGGTGGTGTCACAGGTATGGGATGCGATATTTTAATTATTGATGATCCCTTTAAAGACAGAGCAGATGCGAACTCACCTACTATAAGAGAAAAGACTTATGACTGGTATAAATCGACTGCTTACACTCGTTTAAGTGACGGTGGCGGTGTAATTATCCTACAGACAAGATGGCACATTGCCGATCTTGCAGGACAGTTAATCAGCAAAATGCATTCAGATGAAAAAGCGGATCAGTTTAAAGTTATTGAATATCAGGCGATTGCAGAGCATGACGAAAAGCACAGAAAAAAAGGGGAAGCTCTACATCCAGAACGTTATTCTCTTGCAAAATTAGAGGCGATTCGACAAACATTAGGCGCATACGAATGGGCAGCACTATACCAACAACATCCTGTACCAAAAGAAGGAGCTACTTTTAAGCTGGATAATTTTAGACGATATAATGAAAAAAATATTCCTGTATCTTTTGACCGTATCTTAGGATCGTGGGATATGACTTTCAAAGATAAAAAAGATAATGATTTTGTTGTAGGTCAGGTATGGGGTAAGAAAGGAGCTGATTTTTATCTCTTAGACCAGGTAAGAGGGCAATGGGATTTTGTTAAAACATTACAAGTGTTTATTCAACTTGCAAAAAAATGGAAACGTTGTCACGGCTGGTTAATTGAAGATAAAGCCAACGGATCAGCAATTATTTCAACGTTGAAAAAACATATTAGCGGATTAAAACCTATAAATCCAACAGAAAGCAAGATTGCCCGTGCGGAGGCTATAAGCATATATATTGAAACAGGCAATGTATATATACCTGAAAACGCTCCCTATATTGCAGATCTTGAAGATGAGATAATCAATTTTCCTGCGGTGGATCATGACGATCAAATTGATTGCATGACACAGGCTTTAAATTATTTCAGAGAAAATGCACCTTTACAAATCAGCGAAAATAATCTAAAAATTCTAAAAATGAGTAGATTACAACATTTTAGGCGGTAAAAAAT
>NZ_JBGVMC010000243.1:0-2089 GCF_045124615.1 Succinivibrio sp. | reverse complement strand
TGGTATCACCTCCGGACTGCATTGTGATATTACCACTTGCAGTTATATTGGCATTTGTTGTATTGATGTTGACTTCCTGAGGTGTGGTGATGTAAACCTTTGTCCTATCAGCATGAATATGAGTGCCTTCTATAACAACATGCAGTTCATGTGTAGCACGGTTATATGTAACAGTGGTTCCGTCTTTAAATTTAACTTTGCGTTCATCCTGATTAGCTGTAGGTCTTGCTACTTCAGGGGCATAAAAGGAACCTAAAACAAAGCCATCCTCAATTCCACCTGGTAAGAAAACACATAAAACATCTTCTCCAACATCAGGCATATGGAAGTCAGAATTATCTTTGGTATTAGGACATATCACTGGAAGCTCATGACTTACATCATCATCTTCAGGAAAAGCAACTCTAACCATGTGTTTTGAAGGCACTGTTTCAGTTACTTCTCCAACTCTGATAATATTCATCAGGAAGGTGCGGATCTGTTCACTAATCATTAGAAAAAGACCTATAATTGAAAGAAAAGGAGTAAAAACATGATTGATAAGTACAACCATTACAAGAATTGCGCTGAAGGCTGTGAAGTTCTTTCTTCTGAAGAAAAGAAATCTTTAAGTGTTCAGTTCATGCTTCTGCTCATCAGTATGTTTCAGATAATTAAATCTCTATGTGAACCGGAGATATTTGCTTTTTCTGTAGTTATTGCAGCAATTATCTGTTTTATTCTGATCTAGTAAATGTTATTCACTCTTCTTACATCAATTGAAGTTACATAACCACTGCTATTCATTGTATGAGTAGCTTTTTCTATAATGAAATTTCCATCAAAAGAGCCAAAACCAAGCAGCTTGATTACGGAACCTGCACACATAAGCGGATCACCTATCATTGAAAGAGAACCGGTTAACTGTCTTGCATTGAGCTGTCTTAATTTTGCTTTGGCCAGACGTTCTGCTTCAGCAAGTGATGTGCACCGTCTTTTTAAAACATAAACCTGACCGCTATCATCAACATCCGGATCATCATAGGTGTAATCAATGTATTCAGCTTTTGTTGCTGTACTGCCCTTTTTAGGCTTTGCTCCTTTGTTTGGAGTAGAACCATTGATGTATGAATCTAAGATTGCCTGCCTATCATCAACAGATTTTGATGATTTATTACCAGATGCAGACTTTTTAGAAACGTTTCTCCATCTTACAGTGCAGGACTTATAACGCTCTGACTGCTGAGCTTCAAAAGACCAGGATAAGATATGAGAAGCATTTTCTTTTAACAGCTTTATTGGTTCCTGCCTTTCGTATTTAGTCTGGTCAAAAACAATCAGAGTCTCTGCAGAAACCTTAACTGTAAAACCTGCTTCTTCACATAATTTCTTCAGAAAATCTAAATCAGAAACGCGCTCCTGATCGACTTTGTCATAATGAGGATCGCTTTCACAATCCCACATAAATTCAAGCTCATTATCAGAGGCTATCTGTTTGGCAATCTCTTTCAGAGTTGTATTCTCATACTTTCTTGTTTTTACTGTTCTTCTTACAGTGCCATTAAGAGGAATTGATACTGCAGAAAAACTGAATACTCTAGGACGTCCTGAAACAGATAATCTGTCAATTATCATGTTCTTTGTTTCGATCACGCCCCTTGCCTCAGTAATAAAGGTAACTTTGACCTTATCACCGCGTGTTGGTGTCCAGGTTCCTGCCCATTTACCAACTTCATCTTTTAAAGTGATATTGACCTCATCAGCTTCATCATCAATATGATCGGTATATTCACACTGCAGGAGATCTGCAGATACTTCAGTTGAAATATCTGTTTCATTCCCTGCAGTCATATACTGGATTGATAAAAGAGTTTTAAGAGGTGTAGTTCTGATGCCTATCTCTTCCATGGTGGTAGCTTCTCTTTATAAGAATCAGTTGAAACTTCAATCTCAGGCAATGTAAGCACTATTCCTGAAGGGAAAATCACATACTCACGATATTTGAAATTCAGATTCATAAGTGCTGTGAGGTGCTTTTCATCTCCTAAGACTTTATAGGCGATACCATCCCAGGTATCACCCTGAACTGTTGTATAAGTTTTACTCATAG
>NZ_JBGVMC010000242.1:0-2377 GCF_045124615.1 Succinivibrio sp. | reverse complement strand
AAGAGTGAAGATGCTGAAACTGTAATGAACATCCTCTCTGGTCACGGTCTTGCAAACTGCATCTTTGAGATCGGTTCATTACGTTCTGATGACAGAATCGTATTCACACGAGATGGTAATGATGTTATCAACGAGCCTCGTCAGATGTTCCGTAAGATCTGGGCTCAGACAACCTATCAGATGCAATCTCTGCGTGATAATCCAGAGTGTGCTCGTCAGGAATATGAAGCTAAGGATGAGTCAAACGATCGCGGTCTGTTTGCTGAGCTTACATTCGATATCAATGAGGATGTTGCAGCTCCATATATCAGCAAGGGTATTGCTCCTAAGGTTGCAATCCTCCGTGAGCAGGGCGTAAATTCACACGGTGAAATGGCAGCAGCCTTTAATCGTGCTGGCTTTACCTGTGTTGATGTACATATGTCTGATGTATTATCAGGAAGAGTTAAACTTGATGACTTCAAGGGCTTTGCAGCTTGCGGTGGCTTCAGCTACGGTGACGTTTTAGGCGCTGGTGAAGGCTGGGCTAAGTCAATTTTATTCAACTCAACTGCTGCAGATGAGTTCTCTAAGTTCTTCAACCGTAAAGATACCTTCGCTTTAGGTGTATGTAACGGCTGTCAGATGATGTCAACTTTAGCTCCATTAATTCCTGGTGCTGACAACTGGCCAAGATTCGTTACAAACCTGTCAGAGCGTTTCGAGGCTCGTTTTGTTGAAGTTGAGATTCAGGATTCACCTTCTGTTCTATTTGCAGGTATGAAGGGCTCTAAGTTACCTATCGTTGTTTCACACGGTGAAGGTCGTGCAGAGTTTAAGAATGCTGAGCATTTAGCAAATCTTGAAAAGTCAGGCTTAATTGCAGTTCGTTATATCGACCATGATGGCAAGACAACAGAGCAGTATCCATTAAATCCTAATGGTTCACCAAATGGTATTACCTCTGTAACTAATACAGATGGTAGATTCACCATTTTAATGCCTCATCCAGAGCGTGTAATGCGTACTGTTGCTAACTCATACCACCCAGATAACTGGGGAGAGGATAGCCCATGGGTAAGACTATTCAGAAATGCTAGAGTATTTGTAGGCTAATACCTAAAATCTCAAAGTTTAAAAAAGGGACATTTGTCCCTTTTTTTCGTGAGTTTTGTTCTAGCTCCAATTAAATTTTTTCTGATTGTGTTAACTTATACCTTTCATAAACATTCTTCATCCTTTTAGTAGGACAATCTATGATTGATTTTATTACAAACCCTATAATCATATCTGTGCTGATACTCTGTGCTCTTTGCTTGTTCAGAGTTAATGTACTCTTATCTTTGTTACTTTCTGCCATAGCAGGTGGCATTGCAGGAAACTTATCTGTCAGCGAGGTTATGAATAGTTTAGTTGGTGGAATGGGTGGAAATTCAGAGACTGCTCTTAGCTATATCCTTCTTGGTGCCTTTGCTGTTGCAGTAAATAAAAACGGTCTTGCCGATCTGATTTCAAAGAAGATTGCTTTGATGATTACATCAAAAAAATTTGTTCTTATCTGGATCTTTGTTGCAATGTCTGTAATGTCTCAGAATCTAATCCCTGTGCATATTGCTTTCATTCCTATTCTTGTACCACCACTGCTAACTTTGATGAACAAAATGAAATTAGACAGAAGAGCGGTTGCCTGTGCTTTAGCATTTGGTCTTAAAGCACCTTATATTGCGCTTCCTGCTGGTTTCGGTCTTATATTCCAGGGTCTTATTGCAGATAATATGACCTCATGCGGTGTTGAGGTTAAGACTCAGGATATCTGGACATATACCTGGATTTTAGGTGTAGGTATGTTTGCTTCTTTACTGATTGCAATTTATTTTTCATATGTAAAGAGCAGAACATATCAGGTTTTAGCAAATGCCCCTCTGTTAGAAAATATCAATAAAGAGGATTTAAGATTTAATAAATCCCATTATGTTACTATGTTGTCTGCAGCTGTAACTTTAATTGTTCAGTTAGCATCGGGCTCTCTTCCATTAGGCGCTTTATGTGGTCTTACTATTCTGTTTTCATTCAGAGCAATTCGTTTTAAAAAGATGGATTCACTTATCAGTGATGGTATCTATCTGATGGGCTATATTGCATTTGTTATGCTTGTAGCAGCAGGATTTGCATCTGTTATGAAGGCAACTGGTGGTGTTGATGCACTTGTAAACTCAATTGTTCCATACATGAAAGGAAGCAAAGTAACAGCAACCATACTTATGATGGTGGTTGGCCTGTTTATTACAATGGGTATTGGTACTTCATTTGGTACTATTCCAATTTTAACTATGCTTTATATTCCAATCTGTGTAAGTATGTCTTTTTCTGTTCCTTCAATGGTTATCGTAATTGCAGC
>NZ_JBGVMC010000241.1:0-4026 GCF_045124615.1 Succinivibrio sp. | reverse complement strand
ATTTCACCACCTGGGCAGTGGAGGCGCGTTTCAGAGTCGAACTGAACTGTACGAATTTGCAATCCGCTGTATAACCGCTTTACTAACGCGCCATCTTTTTCTGGAGCGGGAAACGAGGTTCGAACTCGCGACCCTAACCATGGCAAGGTTATGCTCTACCAACTGAGCTATTCCCGCATCAGAATGGTTGTCATTATAAAGGAAATTTTCTTTCTGTCAACAGAAAATTAAAAAAAAACACAAATTTTTAACATGCTAAAAGTATTATTTTTCAATATGTTATGGTAGATAGGCATATATATCGCTTTTGTCATAAATCAGCCTCAAATATTCGTTCAATATTTTTTATTAAAACGATGGTATTTGATAAAATAAATTAAGGAGTGCTTTATGATAGATAGATTTATTCAATCCTTTGATGAAAGAGTTAAGCCTGAAATTGAATTTTCAAATTCAGCTCCAAGCCCTAATGCAATGAGTGTATCTGATTTTCTTCGCATTACCGATAATGCCGTAAGATCTTTTGGTACTGCAGTTGTAGTTGGAGAAATCTCTGAAATAAAGAATTATTCACACATCTATTTCAAGATTAAGGATCAATCATCAAGTGTTGACTGCGTCATGTGGGCTTCTTCTAAAGCTTCTTTAACTTTTGAACCTAAAATTGGTCAGAGCGTTGAAATAACAGGTTTTAGCTCTTTATACCAGAAAACTGGTCAGTTCAAGCTGATTGTCAATTCTATGAGACCTTTAGGCTTAGGTCTTATCATGGAGAGATTAAAAGCACTGCAAGAAAAACTATATCAAGAAGGTGTTTTTGATTTTCATAAAAGACCACTTAAGAAATTCATAAATACAGTTGGTGTTATTACCTCAACAGATGGTCGTGTTGTGCATGATATTGAAATGACCATAAAAAGACGTAATCCACTCATTAATATTCTGGTTTATCCTGCATCTGTACAGGGGGATGGTGCAGCAAAGAGTTTAATTAATGCTCTTAATCTTGCAAATGAGGATAACAGAGCAGATGTTTTGATTATTGGAAGAGGTGGTGGCTCTTTTGAAGATCTTCTTGCCTTTTCAGATGAACAGCTTGTAAGAGAGACTGCAAAAAGCCGTATTCCCATTATTTCTGCTGTAGGTCATGAGCCAGATTTTGCTCTTACAGATTATTCATGCGATTTAAGAGCTGCAACTCCAACTGCTGCAGCAGAAATTGTAAGTATGCTTACAACATATGATCTGAATAATACAATTGATAAGATGATGATTGATCTTGATAGGCTCATTCATTCAATTTCAGATGATATAAGGTTTAAACTGTCTTATCTTGTTAAAACTCTTGATAAGACGTCTATTGAGAATATTCTTTACTCAAGAGAGCTTTTATTAAAAAACTGCATCTCAAAACTTAATGCATCAGTAAATGCTTCGTACAATAAAAATTTAACAGCACTTTCTAAATATGACAGTATTCTTTCAAAATATGAAGGAAAGGTACTTCTGTCAAGAATAGATTCTTCTATAAATTCTCATATGAACAATATGACAAATTGTATTGAAGATAAGGTTAATAAACTCAAAGATCTTCTGTCATTTGACTCTAGGATCTTAGGCTTTGACAGTAATATAAAAGGCAGACTATTTTTATTGAATCAGTCTGTAAAGAACAGTGTATATATGTTAGAGCAGATATCTGTAAAATCAAAGCTTGATAAGATCCGTTCTAATTACATAAAGAGCCTGACAACACTTGAGAATCTTAATCCAATGTCTGTTTTAAAACGAGGCTACAGTATTACTTTTGATGAGAATGGTAAATTAATTGATTATGACTCATTGAAGAAGGATATGACAATAGTTACCAAAGTACAAAAGGGCAGTATTATAAGCAGAGTAATCGAAAAAAAAAGAAAATGAAATTAAGTAAATATTTTTGTAGGACACTGTTACTGACATCCTTTTGCACTAATAGTGTTTTATGCTCAAACTTTGAAACTCAGACCATTGATAAAACACACACAACTACAGTTTATTCTCAGTCTTTAAACTGTAAGAATGAGTCAATAAGTAAAGTATGTTTGTTTTTTAAGAATATGTATGTAAACTCATTTGAATATGATTACATAAGATTCCTTACAGATAACTTTGATTATTCAAATGATACTGAAGACAGTTTCTCTGATAGAACAAGAGCCTATCAGAAGGTAACTGCAGATTATAAGATTTCAGGAAAGACTGAAATTGTCAGTGCAATTGTAAGTGTAGAGCAACAGTTTAAGGGAAAAAAGGTTAATTATACTGATGCCCATAATGTTAATCTGAAAACTGAAAGATTAATTGAATTTTCAGATCTGTTTGAAGATTCACATCTTGCTGCAACTATATGTTCAAACGAAATATATCTGACATATTCAGCTCTTGGATATAAAAAGATTTCAGTAATTAGAGCTCTTTATGAAATAAGACCAATCAATTTTATTATCAGAAAAGATGGTCTTGAGTTTATTTTTGACAGGGCAAATATAGGATTGAGCGAAGATAAATCATCTGTTTTCATTCCTATTGAAAAATTAAAAGAAGCTAAACCAAATATGGAAATCTTTTCATAAATGAATCAAAGGCTATTTCTAGCCTTTGAATTTTATTTATAAAGGTTGACGAAGGTATTAACCTTATCTTTGACGAAATTGCTGATAAACATAAGTGCAGCAATCAGAGTTGAAAACATGAAGATAACAAGTATCCAAAATGGCATACTCTGACCTAAGAAACTCCAGTCAAGTTTTTCGTTGCACATTGCAAATGCTTTAAACATGAAAGGAGCAATGTCATCAAGCGGTAAAAATGAAGGGAAGTTTGTAGTTAATTTGCACTTTGCAGCATATCCTTCCATTCCTGTATAAGCTGCATAATGCTCAAAGGTTACTATAAGACCGCCAATGGACGATAGAAGAAAGCCTAATGTGCAAATAAATCTAACAATAAGAAGATTTCCTGCAAGAGCACCTAGAAAACCTATGAATACGAAACCTAGAAAGTAAGCTCTTTCATATACACAGTTTATGCACGGTTGAAGATCTAGTTTATATTGAAAATAAAGACCACATGCCTCTAGTCCACATCCTGCTAGAAATAATAAGAACCAGCAGAATCTTGAAGAGCAGATTTTCTTGAATAAGTGTAGCAAAATCATCTCCTTGTTATTATTATTTACGGTCACACTATACCAAAACATCATGTGTTACAAGAAGCTAAAGTAAAAAATGTGATTTATATATTTTTTATCGTTTAAGAAAGAATTTGCTTATTTTACAAACAAAAATGCCTTCATAAAATATGAAGGCATATAAGACTTAGAAAATTTTACTTCATCTGTCCTAAGATTGTTTCAATAGAAGCTCCATGGACCAAACCTTCGCTAATCATATAGCCTGTTGCAATTGGCATAATAAACCATGTTGCAATTAAGCCGATGATAGTCAGAACGATTGTATATGGGATTGCCATGTACATCATTCTTAAGTATGGAAGCTTAATCAGTGCAGCGATAGGTGATGTTAATAAGAACAAGAATGCTGCCTGACCGTTTGGAGTTGCAACTGATGGAAGGTTAGTACCTGCATTGATTGCAATAGCAATCTCATCAAACTGCTCAGGAGTGATCTGACTTGCGAGAAGAGCATCACGAACCTGCTGAATGTAGATTGTTGCAACGAATACGTTATCAGATACTGATGAAATGATACCATTTGCCATATAGAAAATAGGTAAATGGAACTGCTCAGGAGTTGAGAATACCCACTGAATAATTGGGTCAAATAGTTTCTGTGTTGAAATTACGGTTACTACGGTGAAGAATACGCATAATAAAGCACAGAATGGCATTGATTCGCAGAAAGCCTTACCTACAGGTCCTTCAGATGTAACACCGCAAAGAGCAGTTGCAAGAACAATTACTGACAGACCAATAACACCAACAGATGCTAAATGGAAACCTAATGCAACAACAAGCCAGATAAT
>NZ_JBGVMC010000240.1:0-4523 GCF_045124615.1 Succinivibrio sp. | reverse complement strand
ATATGGCAAAGGAGCAAAGCATTAACGTGCTTCCTGCGACTCCTGTTTGGCAACAATTAGAGCCATCAGAAATCGGTGATGTTGGTGGTGAAACCACTCAAACCTCTCGTACTATCATTAGACCTGATAGACAAAATTCTCGTGGTGCTATTACTGACCTGTCTGCGAGTGCTGACTTCACTCAGGAACTTTCTCAGAATAACGCATTAGAGTTGTTTCAAGGTTTCTGTTTTGCTCAAGCTCACGAACCTTTTACCACAAAACCTCTTAACTCAGCAGGCACTACTGTAGCATGTTCTGCCGATACCTACACTTTAACCGATACCACTTTCGATACTTCAAGTGTTGGTGCTGGCTCTCTTATCTATGCTCACGGCTTTACCATCAGTGCTAACAACGGCTTAAAGACTGTCGATTCTGTTGCAGATAACGTAATCACTGTTACAAGTGCAGGTGGCGTTACTACCGAAACTGCTGGCGATGGCGTTATTGAAGTAGTAGGTAAGACTGTATCAGCTACAATCAGCGTAACAGGTAAGGTTAAGCTCGGCTTTACAGACGCAGACGAACTCGGTCTTGAAATCGGTCAGTGGATCTTTGTCGGTGGTGACACTAACAAGTTTGCTACTAACGGCACTTTCTACGCTCGTATCGGTGCTATCGAAGAAGATGGTTTAGTTCTCGACTTTACCACCAACCCTGCCGAACTGTCAGCAGAAGACTCTACCACTGTTGACCTGTTCTGGGGTATCACTATCCACAATGAAAAGGATATTGATAAGATTAAGAGAACCACATATACAATCGAGGAACGTCTTGGGTTTGCGGATCAGGAAAATACCATTCCACAGGCTTCTTATGTAAGTGGTTGTGTTCCATCTGAAATGACTATCACTGTTGAAAACTCTGCTCTCTCCAAGATCCAATATCAGTTTACAGGTTGCCGTTTCTATACCAAGAAAGGTACTCTCGCTACTGGTACTCGTCTTGATGCATGGGATGAAAAGGGCTACAATAACGCTAATGAAGTTTACCTCGCATGTCTCAGCACCGTATCTAACGACCCTGAAAAGACTGCTCCTGCTGAACTGTTTGCGTTTATGACCAGTGGTAACATCACCATTAACAATAATACCAACGAAAATAAAGCAGTAGGTTGTCTCGGAGCTTTTGATATTTCTGTCGGAAAATTCGATGTTACGGCAAATCCTAATGTATATTTCACAGATGCAGATGTAATCAAGTCTCTGAAAGAGAACATTGACGTAGGTATGCAAATCATCATGTCTCGTAACAACGAGGGTATTGCGTTTGACATCCCTATGATGGGTATGGGTTCTTCAATTCCTAGCGTATCAGATGGTGAACCACTGATGATGGACTTAACTGCTAATGGTGCTAAGAGTAAGTATGGTTATACTTTTGCTATGCAGAACTTCCATTACTTACCTGACGTAGCTATGGCTAGTGATATGACAGGCTTTAGTGATTAGTAGTTTTTGCTAAAATGTTAAAGGCTAGGTAGAAATATCTAGCCTTTTTTGTTGACTTTTTTATTTTTGGTGGTATTATATGTTTATCTAGGTAATTTAGAGGTAAACAAATGAGTAACAAAAGACAAACAATCTTAACAGAAATGTTAAACAAAACAAAAGAACTTATTGATAACGGCAAGGATATTAAATCAGCATGTAAAGAAGTGCTGTTAAACACTCCTAATGTAGAGCGTTACAGAGCATACTATTTTCAGCTTGTTGACGATGTTTTTCCTAAACTAAAAGCAAGTTTAGATCAAAAGTATTTTAAGAACTTTAAACACGGCAATAAATTTCTGTGGGAGTTTATAACTGATACATGTAACACTTGTAAGATGTGCGGAAAAATAATTCCGTCAGTACATGAATACTGTTCAAAAGAATGTATGGAAAGCGACAGGGAAGTTATCAATAAGCGTGTTAAGCAGACCATTGTTGAAAAGTTTGGTGAAGATGGATTACGTTGTAAAGAAATAGCTGAAAAGAAAAAGCGTACAAATCTTGCTAAATACGGTTGCGAATACGTTAGTCAGAATGAAGAAATAAAACGCAAAATGCTAGAGACAAATAAGCGTAATCATGGTGGAATATTAGCCATGCAAAATCCATTGATTAAAGCAAAAATAGTCGAAACAAATTTGCAGAAGTATGGTGTTAGATGTGCAAGTCAAGCACAGGAAGTTAAAGACAAAATCAGACAGACAAACATGGATAGATATGGTTATGTATGTAACTTTGCAGATCCTCAAAAACGTGCTGAATATGAGCAAATCTGCATCGAAAAACACGGAGAAAATTATAAGCAACTGAGCAGAGAAAAAGCCAAAAAAACCTTTTTTAAAAAGCATGGTGTTGAGAATTTTCAGCAGTTAAATCGACCTCATGTAGAAATGTACAATCGTGAAGATGTGCTTGAAAACTTTATTGATGAAAACAACGAATTTATGATAAATGAGTTTTGTGCGTTCTTTAAAGTTGGCAGAACAATGGCTGATAGATTTAAACGAGAAAACAACATAATTAACAGAAATAATGATTGGCATCGTGGCAGAAGCAGTATTGCAGAAGAAGAACTGTTTAAATCAATTCAGTGCGAAAACAAATATCAGAATGATAAGACTATTTTAGGTGGTTTTGAACTTGATATGGTGTTGCCTGACATAAAGTTAGCAATAGAATTTGATGGAATTTATTGGCACTCATTACAGAATGGTAAGGATATGAATTACCATTTAAACAAAACAAAAGGTTGTGCTGATAAAGGCTATCAGTTATTTCATGTGTTTGAAGATGATGATATGGAAATATGGAAGTCTATGATTAACAACAAACTTGGTTTAAATCAGCGTATCTATGCTCGTAAGTGTGAGATAAGAGAGGTTGATTTTGGAGAAAGTTTGAATTTTCTCGATAACAACCATTTGCAAGGTTCATGTGTAAGCAGTATCAGATATGGCCTATATTACAACAATGAGCTAGTACAGCTTATTACTTTTGGCAAATCTCGTTATGATAAAAAGTATGACTATGAATTGCTACGCTTGTGTACGCTTAAAGGTTTTTGTGTTGTGGGTGGTGCTAGTAAATTGTTCAAGCATTTTATTAGTAATCATAAAGGAACAATAATTAGTTATGCCAACAGACGATTTAGCAAAGGCGATGTTTATGAGCAACTTGGCTTTGAGTTTAAAGGCGAAACAAAACCTAATTATTATTATGTTAAAGGGGATCAGACTTATTCTCGCTTAAAATTCCAAAAACATAAATTAGCAAAAATGTTAGAGAATTACGATCCTAATTTAACAGAATATGAAAACATGCTGAATAACGGCTATGATAAAATATATGATTGTGGCAATTTAATTTATTTATATAACAATAATTTGTGATATAATATCTGTACTTTTAACAAATAGAGGAAATAAAAATGGGTGGATTACTTTCAAAATACTTCACCGACAAAAACGCTGAAAAGGCTGGCGTTTGGGTCGAGTACACTGATCTTGTCAATGACGATAATACCTATCCTGCTTTCTGTGTAAAGCGTATCAGCCCTACTAACACTTCTTATCAGGCCAAAATCACTCCTGAATTGCAGAAGTTATCAGCCTTGCAGAAAAGACTTGAAACAAAGCCTGACGATAACAAGGCCGTTGAAGAACTTTCTAAAATCTCTAAGAGACTTGCAAATATCTTTGTTGACGAAATCCTTGTCGGTTGGAAAGATTTAAAGTATTCTGCCAAATTAGACGAAGATGGCAACATGATATTAGATGTTGACGGCAATCCTATCTGTGAAGAACTTGAGTATTCAAAAGATACTGCTAGAGAATTGTTAGGTGACGCTGACTTTGCCGAACTGTTAAGATGGCTTATGGATCAAAGTGCTGAAATTTCAAACTTTTTAGCATGTAACAGACGAAATGATTTAAAACATTAATCGAGTTTTTTGATTACGGATATTACCACAGCTCACAAGAACATAAAAACCTTGAACGAGCTGTGGCGATGGCTAAAAGGTTTGGCCAAAAAGTAAGTTTAAATGTGCAAACAAAATTAGAGCAGAACGCTCCCGATTTACCACAACATTTACTGATTTTTTTTCAAGCCTTTAAAGACCTAAACACCCAAAGACCTGTTGGCTTTGCTGTTGGATATATCCCTTTTTTAGATATTGTCGCTTATGCAAAAGTGTATGATTTTTCAGAAGAACTGCAAGACGATTTAATCTATTTTGTCAGAGGATTGGATGAACATTACATTGAAATAATCAACAAAGAACAGCAGAAAAAGACGGACAGTTTAAAGTCAAAAAACTCGTTAAACCATAAATAAAGGAGGTTATTTTGTATAACCTCCTTTTTAGTTTATACTATGCTACGAGGTGATTTTATGAGTGATATTGACATAAGGATGCATGTTGAGTTTGACGGAGACTCATATGTCAAAAAAATGTCTTCCTTAGATAACAGACTTCAACAGCTACAC
>NZ_JBGVMC010000239.1:0-3412 GCF_045124615.1 Succinivibrio sp. | reverse complement strand
CTTTTCTGTGCTTCCAAGATTGCTTAAAGACCTTTAAATCCATAAAGAATTGTTTGGAAATTAAAACATAATTAAAAAAAGAAATGAGAAACTATGGAAGCGTGTAGATTGGACTTGTCCTAAATTTAACGTATTAATGATTTCTACAAAGCAAAGATAAACTTGTTGTTAAGTATCTAAACGGAGAAATATACATAACCGGAAGTTAAGCCGATATACATCTTTGAAAACAATTAGTGTTTGTTTCTGTATTCGGCTGGGCTCATTTTAAAATGCTTTGTGAATGCCCTGCTAAAATATGACTGATTGTTAAATCCGCAGTCTGTTGAAATATTTACAATTTTATCATCTGTTTCAGCAATCTTTTTTGCTGCCATTTTCAGGCGATATGCAATAAGAAAATTGTTAAAACTGTCTCCTGTAGCCTCTTTAAAAAGTTTCATAAAATGAGATGATGAAACATTGCACAGCTGGGCCATTTCTTCAACACTAAGAGGCTGTTCATACCTGTTTTCCACAGCATATATAGCCTCTTTTATTCTGTCATATGATTTGTTGTTTAATAAAACAGTGTCATTTGCCTCATAATATTCTGTAAGCGAACCTACTATTTTATAAAGATTGCCTAATACACCAAAAGCATACGAACTATAGCTGTGAGTCCAGTACTTCATCAGATCATTGCACTCATTTTTTATAGACTCTGTAATTTGTTCTTTATCTTTTAGGATGAACGGTAGTTTTACCGTATGCTTAATTAGAGGGGTCATAATCCTGTCGTATATTGGATCAGAATCGCTTCTTTTTAAAATTTCTGGTTTAAACAGCATACAGTAATACTCGCATGAGACGTTAGGAACCTGTTTCATGGAGTGAGGATAATCAGGCAATAAAAGAGCGATGTCACCTTTATTAGCAATGTATTTTTTTTCAAGTATAGTAAATTCGATGCTACCATTTACAACATAAACCAATTCGAATTCATTGTGATAATGAAGATCAAATTTAGTAATATGCTCTGGCATTTTTACATGGTAGATTGAATATGGAAATTCATTTATTCCATGATTCTTGCTTTCTTGAACAGCTATTTTTCCCATAACTCATTATTTCCTAGCTTTTTTTATAATTTAATAGGATTGTGTTATTGAGTAAATAGAAAAATGACAGAAAAGTGAACAATCTCTTCATAAAATAAATAGCACAATAAATAAAAAAACAATTACCTTTATCAAAGCTATTATAAAAAAGGCACAATTCTATGAATCAGGACGGAATTCGGCATGTATGTGGTTTCAATGACTGCTATTCTCTAAATGAGGATGAGCTTGTTATCTGTGTACATACTAATAAGTCTATTAAGACTGTTACTCTTATGTGCAATGATCCATATATCAATGGTTGTTCTGGAACTGATCCATGGGAGGGTGCTCCTGTTCAAATGCAACTGAAATATGAATTAAAAAATGAATTCATATATTCAGTAACTCTTAAACCTAAATTCAAAAGAATACAGTATTATTTTGTTCTCTCCGATTCAAAAGAGCAGTGTATGCTTTTTGAAGATGGTGTTTATGATCCTGAAATTATGAATAAGAAGGTGATTAAGCATTTCTTCAAGTTCGGTTGGATGAATAAGAATGATATTTGTTCCCATCCAAAATGGGTTGAGGATATTGTCTGGTATCAGATATTCCCAGACCGTTTTTGTAGGGTAGGAGATAAAAAGTCAGTATATGGAAAGAAGCTCAAGACTTGGTCTGTTAATACTCCTTTCGGCCGTCACGATCTTTTTGGTGGCAATCTAGAAGGTGTTGCAAGCAAACTTGAGTATTTAAAAGATCTTGGAGTAAACGGAATATATTTCAATCCTATTTTCTGTTCCGAGGAGAATCATAAATACTCAATTGATGATTATACAAAAGTCGATCCTGATTTTGGTACAAACGAATATTTTGCTGCTTAAGTTGAAAAAGCTCATAAATTAGGAATAAATGTAATGATTTATGCTGTATTCAATCATTCTGGTCCTAATTTCTTTGCTTGGAAAGATGTATGTGAAAAAGGAAAGGCATCAAAATACTATGACTGGTATTTTATAAATTCAGACGACTTTAATAAAAAGGGGGCAACTAAGGATTCTCGTTATTATTCCTTTGCTTTTGTTGATAATATGCCAAAGCTTGATACCAACAATGAAGAAGTGATGGAATATTTTCTTAACATATGTAAGAGGTGGGTCGATGAGTGGAATATTGATGGCATTCGCTTTGATGTTGGCAACGAAATATCTCATGCATTTATCAAGTATTTACGTAAGAATCTGAAGAAAGAATATCCTGAGCTTTATTTGTTAGGAGAGATATGGCTCGATTCATCAGTATATCTTCAGGGAGATGAATATGACTCTGTAATGAATTATCCATTCTTACAGTCTGTAAGTAATTTCTTTTTGGATGAAACACTTAATGCAAATGATTTCAGATACAAAATGAATTACTGCTACAGCATGTATCAAAGACAGATCAATAAGGCTCTATTTAATCTTATTGATAGTCATGATGTGGATAGAGCAATCTCCAGAGTCGGTTCTTATGACAAATTTATTCAGATGCTCAGCATTCTGATGACATTACCAGGATCACCATGTATCTATTATGGAACAGAGATTGGTCTTGATGGAAATAACGATCCTGACAACAGAAAGGTTATGCCTTGGGATGGTATAGAAAAACACGAATATGATGACACTCTGAAACTTTGCAAACAGCTTATAGGATTAAGACATGAATACTCTAGCACACTAAATAATGATGATGTTGACTTTGAGCCATCAGACAGCAGAGTGGTAACTTATACAGTTAATGGAAAGGATATTCTGAAAGTTACAATAAATGCGCAGAGTGATGAAATAAACTGCAAAATAAATGGAGACATTTTATTCTCCTACAAATATCACGATGGCTTGTTAAAAAATGGCGGAGTAATCATTCAGAAACTCTCTTAACAGAATATAATTGTGTCGTTGGGCAATTATGCAGTCAGCATAGTTGCCTTTTTTTTCTTAAAAATCAAAATATTAGAATTTTACAGAAATTTTACAATTCAGAGAATTCCATTTAACAATTGACTTGTACTCTAACAATGTAAACTTTATTGGAGTACATTCAAATGAAATTAAAAAAGACAATTCTGTGCGCTTTATGTGCAACAACTCTAGGATTAGGTTCATTACAAGCTAATGCTCAGTCAGTTATTACTGATGGTTCAACCTCAATGGAAAAAGTAATCGGCATTCTGATTGAATCTTTTGATGGTAACGGCATTGATGTAACTTACAATCCAACTGGTTCTGGTGCAGGTATTGCAGCTGTACATGAAGGTCGAGCAGATATCGGCTTATCTTCACGTG
>NZ_JBGVMC010000238.1:0-2675 GCF_045124615.1 Succinivibrio sp. | reverse complement strand
AGGAACCATTGAACGATAACGAGCTTGAAGTATTAAAGAAGCTTTTAAGTTACGGTCCTACCAAGGATGTATCCGAGGATAAGGGTGAATTGTTCTTTGTTATACCAAGAGTAGGTACAATTTCTCCTTGGGCTTCAAAGGCAACTGATATTGCTCATAACTGCAGCCTAAACAAGGTATCACGTATCGAGCGCGGTATTGCTTACTACATCGTAAAAGAAAACGGCACATTTACCGAAGATGAGAAGAAGATTGTAAGCGCAAATATTCATGACCGTATGATGGAGAACGTTCTGTTCTCTTTAGAAGATGGTGAAGCATTATTTGGAAAACAGTCTCCAAAGCCATATACAACTGTCGCTTTAACAACAGAAGGTATGGAAGCTTTAAAGAAAGCCAATGTTGAACTTGGTTTAGCTTTATCAGAGCCTGAGATGCAGTATCTTCTAGACAGTTTCAAGGTAATCGGTCGTGATCCTACTGATATCGAACTTTATATGTTCGCTCAGATGAATTCAGAGCACTGCCGTCACAAGGTATTCAATGCATCATGGAATATCGATGGCAAGCAAGAGGATAAGTCTTTATTCTCAATGATCAGAAACACTTACAATACAACAAGCGATTATGTTCTTTCAGCATACAAGGACAACGCTGCTGTAATGGAAGGTTCAAAAGCAGGCAGATTCTTCCCAGATCCTGACCATGTATGGAAGTATCATGAAGAAGATATGCCTATCTTAATGAAGGTAGAAACTCACAACCATCCAACAGCTATTTCTCCATTCCCAGGTGCTGCAACAGGTTCTGGTGGTGAAATTCGTGATGAAGGCGCAACCGGTGTTGGTTCAAAGCCAAAAGCTGGTATCTGTGGTTTCTCTGTATCAAATCTGAGAATCCCTGGTGCAATTCAGCCATGGGAGCATGATTTTGGTAAGCCAGGTCGTTTAGCATCAGCTTTACAGATCATGATTGACGGTCCTTTAGGCGGCGCAAGCTTCAACAACGAATTTGGTCGTCCAAACCTTTGCGGTTACTTCAGAACATATGAAGAAGAAGTTACAAGTTTCAATGGTAAGGAAGTAAGAGGTTACCACAAGCCAATTATGTTAGCAGGCGGTTGGGGTAACATCCGTCGTGAGCACATTGTAAAGGATCATATTGATCCAGGTGCAAAGCTGATTGTTCTTGGTGGTCCTGCCATGAACATCGGTTTAGGTGGTGGTGCTGCATCTTCAATGAACTCAGGTGCTTCATCAGAGGATCTAGACTTCGCTTCAGTACAGCGTGGCAACCCAGAAATGCAGCGTCGCTGTCAGGAAGTTATTGATGCATGTTGGGAATTAGGTGATGAAAACCCAATCATGTTTATCCATGACGTTGGTGCAGGTGGTCTTTCAAACGCTATGCCTGAGCTTGTTTCAGACGGCGGTGTAGGCGGTCGTTTTGATTTACGTAAGATCCCTAACGATGAGCCTGGTATGTCTCCATTACAGATTTGGTGTAATGAGTCTCAGGAGCGTTATGTTCTAGCTGTTGCTGCTGACAAGTTTGATTTATTCGAGTCATTCTGTAAGCGTGAGCGTGCTCAGTATGCTGTTATTGGTGAGGCTACTAAGGAGCGTAGAGTTGTTCTTGAGGATCCATACTTCAATAACAAGCCAATCGATTTACCTTTAGATGTTCTTTTAGGTAAGCCACCTCGTATGCACAGAGATGTTGTAACCTTAAAGCAGAATTCACCAGAGATTAACCTTGATGGTATTACTCCTCTTGAGGCTGCAAAACGTGTTCTGTCATTACCTACCGTTGCAGAAAAGACCTTCTTAATTACCATCGGTGACCGTTCAGTTACTGGTTTGGTTGCTCGTGATCAGATGGTTGGTCCATGGCAAGTTCCTGTATCAGATGTTGCTGTAACTGCAGCTTCATATGATTCTTACCACGGTGAGGCTGGTGCTGTAGGTGAAAGAACTCCTGTTGCTCTATTAAATCACGGTGCATCTGCAAGATTAGCTGTTGCAGAAGCTATCACCAATATCGCAGCTGCTGATATTGGCGAGCTTAAGAGAGTAAAATTATCTGCTAACTGGATGGCTCCTACAGGACATCCTGGTGAGGATGCAGGCTTATTTGAGGCTGTAAAGACTGTTGGTATGGAAATCTGCCCTCAGCTTGGCATTACCATCCCAGTAGGTAAAGACTCTATGTCTATGAAGACAACATGGGAAGAGAATGGTGAGAAGAAGAGTGTAACAGCTCCTTTATCTTTAATTATTTCTTCTTTTGCTCGTGTTGAGGACATCAGAAAGACATTAACTCCAGTATTAAGAACCGATAAGGGTGATACAACTCTTATCTATATCACCTTAGGTGAGCGACAGAACCGTCTTGGTGGTTCAGCTTTAGCTCAGGTATATCGTCAGTTAGGTTCTAAGTGTCCTGATCTTGATGTTCCAGTACGTCTGAAGGGACTGTTCGATTCTATTCAGTTCTTAAACAGAAAAGACTTATTACTTGCATATCACGATATTTCAGATGGTGGTTTATTCACTACAATCTGTGAAATGTCATTTGCAGGTCATACAGGTGTTAGCGTTCGTCTTGATAACCTCGGTGAAGATGATATTCCAGCTCTGTTTGCTGAAGAAATCGGTGCTGTAATTCAGGTTAAG
>NZ_JBGVMC010000237.1:0-1974 GCF_045124615.1 Succinivibrio sp. | reverse complement strand
TATAATTCCCCATGAAACACATATATTTTCTGATAGAACAAATCTGTCTAATTTCTTAACGTTTTTTGTCAAGCCGTTCAAATCATCAGCTTTAAAGATAACTCGTGCATTCATTTTTTTTGAACATAAATATATCCTTATTAAGCTCTTTATATATTTTATATTTGATATAATTTTTGTTTTAATTTTCATATCATTCAAAACTCGCAGTTAGCTTACAGAATTTAATAAATTAAAATAATTTGGGAACGTCTTATTAATACATTCTGGATCGTTAATATTAATTTCTCTGTCAAAAGCAACTAACGACATACACATTGCCATTCTATGATCATTGTATGTATCAAACGATGGTGTAATGTTATTTCTTTGACTTGAGTCAATAGATATATAGTCGTTTCCAGATGACACACAAACTCCAAGTTTTGACATTTCATTGACCATAGCTTGAATTCTGTCTGTCTCCTTAACTCGCCAGGATGCTATATTTCTAATTGTGACAGGTGAATCTGTGTATAGAGCCATAGGAACAAGAGTCATGGCAGCATCAGGCATTGCATTCATATCAATATCGATACCATGTAACTTGTCTTTTTTAACTATTACACTGTTCTCAAGATATGTTACCTTTGCGCCCATTTTTTCAAGAACTGAGAAGAATTTAAAATCTCCCTGAACAGAACTCTTTGAAAGTCCATATATTTCAACTTCACCTGCAATTGCTGCAGCAGCTGCAAAGTATGTAGCACTTGTAGCATCACCTTCAATTAGATATGTGGTAGGTGAAGTATAACCAGTTGGAAGAACCTCAAATTCCTTATATCCGTTTCTTATAACTTTAGCACCGAATTTTTCGATTAAATCAATTGTAAGATCAACATATGGCTTTGAAATCAGATCACCTACAATCTTAATCTTAAGGCCTCCACAAACAGGAGCGGTCATCAACAAAGCAGATATATACTGACTTGATGTTGTTCCTGATATTGAAACTTCATGATTTTTTACCTGAGATCCTCTAATAAGCAATGGAGGGAAACCATCATTGTTCAGATACTCAATATTTAATCCAATACTCTTTAAAGCTTCTGTAAGGGGGCCAATTGGACGCTCCATCATTCTAGGTTCGCCAGTAAGCTCATATACACCTTTAGATACAGATAGAACTGAACACAAAGGTCTCATAGCAGTACCTGCATTGCCTAAGTACAGCTCTTTTTGACACAGATCTCCTGAAAAGACACCATCATTTCCCTGAATATCAACCTTGTTCATATTGACATTAAGCTTTACTGACAATGTCTGCAATGCTTCAATCATTCTTGCAGTATCATCAGATTTAAGCACATTAAGCAAGGTAGTATTTCCTTTTGCAAGCGAAGATACAAGCAATGCTCTGTTAGACAGAGATTTAGAACCAGGAATGATTACTTTGCCCTTAACAGATTCGATCTTTTTTAAATTCAGTGAAGTCTTCAATTATATGGTTTCCAGAAGTTTTGTAAGTTCATTAAACAGGCGATCATTTTCATCTTTTTTGCCAATGGATATTCTTAAAATATCCTGCAACTTGTAACCAAGCAGTGGTCTTACAATAATGCCTTTTTGTAAAAGCTCTTTTGCAATTAACTGAGCATCATGACCTTTAAAATCGATAGCAACAAAGTTTGCCTTACTGTCAATCATGAATAAACCATGCTCTTTACAGTAAGCAGCATAACGCTCCCTTTCTTTAGTATTGTTATCAACAGTTTTCTTTAAGAACTCTTCATCATCTAAAGCTGCAATAGCAGCTGCAAGTGCGGCAATATTAACATTGAAAGGAGCTCTTAATCTGTTAAGAATTGATGTAATCTCTTTGTTTGCTAGCATATAACCAACACGAAGACCTGCTAGGCCATATGCCTTTGAAAAGGTTCTTGAAACAACGAGATTATCAAACTCTTTTAACCAGTTCGCTGAATCCACATATGT
>NZ_JBGVMC010000236.1:0-7887 GCF_045124615.1 Succinivibrio sp. | reverse complement strand
GGTTTCCTCATTCTGAGCCCAGATTACAGATCCTTTTCTCTTTAAAAGGGTACAGCCTTCACAGCCATCAGATCCCATTCCAGTTAGGATCATGGCTAAAACCTTGTCACCGTAAATCTGTGATAAGGATGCAAATGACACATCCACACAAGGATTGTAGGTAACTCTGCCTGTATCGGAAATAATTCTTACTCTAACCTTTACACCTACCTTCTCAAAAATCATCTGCTTGCCACCAGGTGCAATATAGCAGGTACCAGCTTCAAGAATTTCACCATCTTTTGCCTCAACAACATGCAACTGTGACAATGCATCAAGTCTCATGGCAAAGGTATTAGTAAATGCTGCAGGCATATGCTGAACAATAACCACAGGAACATTTAGTTTTGGAAGATTAGGAATAATCTGCTGAAGAGCAATAGGACCACCGGTTGATGAACCGATTGCAACAATAGAATGAAGCTTTCCTGAACGTCTGAATGCAGTGGTTTCAGATTTGTGATCACCAAAAGTAAACTTTCTTGCAGCAGCAGGTACAGCAGGATCAGTATTTAAAAGCTCACTAATCTTTTTATACTGCCCCATGGCAGCAGCTTCAGTTGTAGGTCTTACAGCTGATGCAGCAGAACTTGCAGCAGATGATGATGCTGTAGTGGCAGCTGTTGTTCTTAAAGGAGTTGGTGCAGGTCTTGACGCTGCAGTTGCTGTAGACAATGATGGTCTAAAACCGCGAACTCTTGAACGGGATACAGCTTTGATTGAACCTATTAAAGACTTTAAAGCCTCCTCTCTCCTGTGTGCGATATCATCAAAGTTCTTTGGCATGAAATCAATCGCACCAGCCTCTAAGGCCTTAAATGTAGCTGTTGCACCCTCATGAGTTAAAGATGAGAACATCAAAATAGGTGTTGGACATTTACTCATAATCTCCTTGACCGCACTGATGCCATCCATTACAGGCATTTCAACGTCCATGGTGATTACGTCAGGACGAAGTTTCTGTGTCAGATCAACACCTTCCTTTCCGTCCTTTGCTTCTCCTACAACCTGCATTGTAGGATCAGATTCAATAATCTCTCTTAGTCTTTTTCTAAAGAAAGTAGAATCATCTACAATCAAAACCTTGGTTGCCATAAATTATCCTTATATTTAATTTTTTATAACTTTATTCTAAAGGCTGCTCATTAGGTGAATTTCCAAATCTTTCAGCCTGCTCTTTTGCTATGCTCTGAGATGCTGATTTAACTGCTTTGTCCATTACAGAGCCAAGATCTGCAACTGCATCCTTAACATCAAGATTTACACGCTCTGCATTCTTGTGAGCATATGCTCTCATTAGACCTGGTATATCAAGAATAAGTGCAATACCACCATCTGATGTTACTGTAGCACCAGCCATACCAGGTGTATGGCGGAGGACATCATCAAGAGGTTTGATAACAACTTCTTCCTGACCTAAAAGCTCATCCACAACAAAGCCAACCAACTGAGCTGCTGATACCTGTACAAGAACAATATGAGCTTTTTGCTTCATATACTCCTTGATAGATACATTCTCAAACCACTGTTTTAAGAAGAACAGAGGTATAGCCTTGTCACGAATAACAATAGTATTCAGACCATCAACATTTCTCATTGAATCAAGATCAAGATAGAAGATCTCTGATACTGATGTTAATGGTAGAGCAAATGTTCTGTGAGATACACTGATCATCAGTGTTGGCAGAATTGCAAGAGTCAGAGGAACCTTAATCTCAATAGTGGTACCCTGACCATACTCTGACAGAACATGTACAATACCGTTTAGTTTGGAAATATTGGTCTTAACAACGTCCATACCAACGCCACGACCTGATATATCTGTAACCTCACTGTTTGTTGAGAAACCTGGTGCGAAGATAAGATTCAAAGCCTCAGCATCTGACAGTCTGTCTGCAGCGGACTCATCCATAAGCCCCTTTCTAACAGCAACCATACGCAGATTATTTGGATCCATACCCTGACCGTCATCAGAGATCTTAAGAAGAATATGATCACCCTGCTGTGAAGCTGACAGAAGAACGACACCGGTTTCGCTCTTGCCTTTTGCTTTACGCTCTTCAGGCGTTTCAATACCATGGTCACAGCAGTTACGAACCATATGAATCATAGGATCTGCTAAAGCATCTACAAGATTCTTATCTAATTCTGTATCCTCACCTTCCATTCTAAGTTCAATTTTCTTGCCAAGCTTTCTTGCAAGGTCACGAACAACACGAGGGAATCTACCGAATACCTTCTTAACAGGCTGCAATCTTGTCTTCATGATTGAATTTTGCAGATCGCCTGTAATAACATCAAGATTTGAAATAGCTTTTGACATGTCCTGATCAGAGCGTCTTGCAGCCATATTTACCAAACGGTTACGAACAAGAACAAGCTCACCTACAAGCTTCATGATGTCATCAAGGATCTTGGTATCAACACGAACAGTAGTATCAGCCTCAGAAGCAGATTTTGCTTCACCTGTCTTTGCAGGAGCTGAAGGTGCAGCCTTTGCAGCAGGTGCAGGTTTATTATCTGCAGCCTTTGCAGCCTCTGTTGCCTTTGAATAATCTTCACCAGATGCAACCTTAAGTTCTTCAACCTTCTTTTCCTGAGCACTTTCAACAAGCTTGTCAAATTCAGCATCAGTATCATCTGAATCTGAAGCACCGCCTTCACTCTCATCAACGCCCGGAGCATGTCCTTTACCGTGCAGCTGATCCAGTAAAGCTTCAAACTCTTCTTCTGTAATATCATCGATTGAAGAATCATCTGCTGCTGGTTCTGGTTCCGGCTCTGGTTCAGGTTCTGGCTCTGGTTCAGGTTCTGGCTCTGGCTCTTTTGCAGGAGCAGCTTCAACAGCCTTGCCTGCAGCTAATGCATGCAGTCTGTCAATCAGATCCTGCGGTGCATCATCCATTGGCTCAGAGTTTTTTACCTGATCAAATTTTGTAGTAATCTCATCATAGGCTTGAAGTACAGCATCCATAAGATCAGGGGCCATGCCGATTCTACCGTTACGCAGTTCGTCGAAAAGGCTTTCTGCAGCATGACAAACCTCAACTAATGGAGTTAAAGACAGGAAGCCTGCACCACCCTTAACTGTGTGGAAGCCACGGAAAATAGCGTTGAGCAGATCCTTATCATCAGGTGTCTTTTCAATCTGGACTAGCTGTTCATTGAGATTTTCAATAATCTCACCAGCTTCTACTATAAAGTCTTGTAGAATTTCCTCATCCATAAATCTATCTCCGTTATATTTTTTTAGAATCCTAAACTTGCAAGTAAATCATCAACTTCATCTTGATTTGCTGCAATATTGTCTGACTGTTTAATGCTATCAAGTGCAGGACCGTGTGGTTCAATACCAGACTGAAGTTCGTCCTTTTCAAGCAGATATTCTCTTTCAGATTCACTGAAATTCATCAGAAATTTTAATAATTTATCTTCTACTTCTGCTACAAGGGAAATAACCTTCTGTATCATCTGACCAGTTAAATCCTGATAATCCTGAGCCATCAGAATGGTTGTCAGCTGTTCTGACACCTTTGCAGCATTCTTCTTTGTATCACGAATCAGAGTATCAACATTCTTGCATAAAGTTACAAAGTTATCTCTGTCGATACGTCCGTGCATTAAAGCATTCCATGCAGGCAGCAGCTTTTCTACACTGTCATTGAGTTTATCAACCATAGGCTGGCATGCATCCACAGCATCAAGGGTTTTATTTGCCGCATTACCTGTCATGCTGATGATACTTGTCAGTCGCTCTGATGCTCTTGGCATATCTACGTTAGCTATTACTCTTAATCGATCATCTTCTGCAAAATCTTTAATTGCATTGTGAAGATCTCGAGTCAAAGTGCCAACTTCCTCAAAAACCTTAGACTGCTTGTCTAAAGATGGGAATTTTCCAGCTAACTTGAGCAATGCATCTCTTGCATCATCCTGCATGCCTGCCTCAACAAGCGCACGAAGATCCTCAACATCCTCAAGAGTCAACTGGACAGCATCATTTGCCATAAGCTAATCTCCTGATTATTCAAATCGTTCGAAGATTTTATCGAGCTTTGCCTTTAAAGTTGCAGCAGTAAATGGCTTAACAATATAGCCATTAACACCTGCTTTTGCAGCTTCAACGATCTGCTCTCGTTTTGCCTCAGCAGTAACCATAAGTACAGGCATTGCCTTTAGCTTTGGACTTTTACGAATATTCTTCAGAAGGTCAATACCCTGCATGATAGGCATATTCCAGTCTGTTACAACGAAATCAAAGTCGCCAGCCTCAAGCATTGGCAGAGCGGTAGCACCATCGTCGGCCTCATGAGTATTGTTAAAGCCTAAATCTCTTAAAAGATTCTTAATAATACGGCGCATTGTTGAGAAGTCGTCAACAATCAGTATCTTGATGTTCTTATCCAAGATTTTCTCCTTCTTCCATGAAAAATCAGTCTTTTTGCTGATTTTCCTTACTTTTATAAGCAGTATCTATAGAAAATACCACTATTAAAATTCAAATCTGTTACTTAGCCCTTAATTTGCAGTCCAATCTTTGAGCATAGATCTCAATCTTGCCATGGTCTGCGACATAAGCTGGCATATTCTTGATTCACTAAGTTCAAGAACTTTTCCAATTTCCTTCAGGTTTAGTTCTTCATCATAGTACAGTGCCAGAATCTGCTGCTCCTTTTCAGGAAGGTTTTTAATGGCCTCAGCAAGTGATTTCTTAAAACTGCTTGATGCTAGAGTTTCAAAAAGCCTATCTCTTGTATTATCGCCACCATCTGCAATCACATCATCAGTAACACCTAAATCATCTATGCCGATTATCTGAGTTGATGATGAATCAAGAAGCATCTGATTGTATTTATCAATGTCAACACCAAGCTCATTTGCAATCTCTATGTCTTTTGGCTCTCTGCCAAGCTGATGTGACAGCTTGTTTATAGCTTGGGAAATACTTCTGGTATTCTGATGAACAGATCGTGGAGCCCAGTCAGACTGTCTTAACTCATCAATCATAGCACCACGTATTCTTATTGATGCATATGTATCAAATGATGCACCATGACCTTCCTCATAGTGGGATACGGCATCGATAAGGCCAATCATTCCAGATTGAATGAGATCGTCAACTTCAACGCTAGCAGGTAAACGGGCCTTCATGTGAAGAGCAATACGCTTAACAAGAGGTGCATACTCTTCAACCTTTGCAGAAATATCAAGGCGTGCCTGTGCCTGATATATCTTTGCTCCATTAACCTTACCTGACATAAACAATCTCTTTTTTATTTCTTATTAACCAGGTTTTCGACAAAGAACTGCAGATGTCCACCTGCAACCTCAGGGATTGGCCAGCTTGTTATTCTGTTTGCAAGTGTCTTGAATGCTCTTGCTGCAGGTGATGTTGGGAATACATCAACAACACATGATCTCTGTCTTATTGCTTTTCTCATGTTCAGATCAACAGGAATACATGCTACAAGTTCAAGTGTGGCATCGATAAATCTCTCTGTTACGGTAACAAGCTTCTGGTACATAAGCTTGCCTTCGTCTAGAGAATGCAGAGAGTTACCTACAATCTTGAACTTTTTAACACCATAGTCTCTTGATAAGACTTTCATCTGTGCATAGGCATCAGCAACAGAGGTTGGCTCATTACATACAACCATCAGAACATCCTGAGCTGCTCTACAGAATGATAGAACCATGTCTGAAATACCGGCTGCAGTATCAACAATAAAGAAATCAACGTCTTCATCTAGGGTTGAGAAAGCTCTTATAAGACCTGCGTGCTGCTCTGTGGTAAGCTCTACCATCTGCTTTAAACCAGATGATGCAGGAACGATTCTAAGACCATATGGACCTGTCTGAAGAATATCCTTTAGTTCGCACTCGCCACTTAATACATGACCTAAGTTCTTGTCAACCTTCAAACCTAACATAACATCGATGTTAGCAAGACCTAAGTCAGCATCAAAGAGCATTACCTTTTTACCAAGCTGGCATAAGGCAACGGCAAGATTCAAGGATACGCTTGACTTACCTACACCACCTTTACCACCAGTAACGGTAATTACCTTTACTTTACGTTGTGAATTTGCTGCTTCCTGTACCATTTTCTGCCCTTGTTTTTGAACATGTATTCGTTATTTACTAAAAGCCAAAGCTTCTTTTGCGACATCATTCTCTACAGCGCTTAAAGCTTTAACTGCAATATCCTTTGCACTTGGAACACTCAGATCTTCAGGAACTCTCTGACCGTCAGTGCAGTAAGAAAGTTTAAGTTTTTCCTTAATGCAAAGACACAGTGCATCTGCTAAAGACTGACTTTCATCAATCTTTGTAAGAATAAGACCTTTTATTCCCAATGAGCTAAAGTGCTCATATGCCTGCTCCAGCACTCTTCTTTGTGCAGTTGCAGGTAAAACCAGATAATGCTTCAGATTAAGCTTTGACTGTTCCTTGAGTTTTGCAAGTTGTGTGCCAAATCTTTCATCATTAAGACCTACACCTACTGTATCGACAAGAACCAAACTCTTGTCTTTGAGGGTATAAAGCATCTGTGGCAATTCATCTAAAGACTTGATGGCAAAGCTTGAACAGCCCATAATACGACCATAGGTCTTAACCTGTTCCACAGCACCAATTCTGTAATGATCGGCAGTAATTAAAGCTACTCTGTCTGCACCATATTTCATAACAAAACGTGCTGCAAGCTTTGCTAAAGTTGTTGTTTTTCCGACACCTGCAGGACCTATTAGTGTCACAATTCCGCCTTCTGTGATGATTTCATCATTTCCGGTCTTAATCTTCTTTTCTAAAATTCCAGCAAGCTGTCGCCATGCAAAATTAAATGAAGCATCTGAATCAATTTCATCAGATAGAGAAGATGATACGCTCCTATCAAAACCGCTTGATAAAAGAAGCTCATAAATCATTGCTTTTACAGGCTCTTCACGCTTTTTGCTGTCTGACATTAAGCCGGCAAGTTCAAACTGCAGCAGACGTCTTATTGAATCAACATCCTGACGCATCTTTTTGAGTTCTTCACTTTCCTTTTCAGATGCAAAGCTCTTGTATGATGAAATACCGTGGGTATTTTCAACTTTCTCTTTTACGTCATTATTCTGTTTGAACAGATCTTTAAGACCTGACTGTGCATATAAAGGTGCAGGAGGTTCTGAATTTGCAGAGTTTGCCTTAACAGCTGATTTTTGCGCCTTGCTCTGTTCCTGTTTCTGTCTTTCTAGGATCTCAAGAAGGCTCTTTGCAAATTCTGATGATTTACGTTCTGAAACTTTGCTGTTTTTTGGATTGGTTGCAGCTTTAGATAGGGTGACCTCATCGTCCTTGATTGTTCTTGAGGAGGTCTTCTTTTTTGCAGCTGCCTTTACAACTTCAAGAGAGTCTGTTTCAACACCTGCAATGATTTCAACGCCTTCAGCTACGCGTTTGTTAGACATAATAACAGCTTCAGCACCCAATTCCTCTTTAATCAAAGATAATGCTGAACGCATGTCTGCGGCAACGAAGCGTTTTAATTTCATACCTAAACCATTAATATTTATAATTCTGCTATGTATACCATTAACTGATAATGGTTATCATATAAGTTCACTTACTTGAATTTTCTATAAAAAAATTCTGTAAGTCAATAAAATCAACGTAATTACAATAAATTATGTTAAGTTGATTAAGCTATTTTTTATTATTTTGTTATCTTTGTTGTGTTTTAGACAGTTGCCTATTTTATTGTAATTATGTTTTTTTGCAAACGTTTACTAGATAGACAGTTCAGGCAAGGTAAGAAAAAAAAATGACAAACGAGCTAATCTGGCAAATGTTTTTTTGCTTGATAAT
>NZ_JBGVMC010000235.1:0-4053 GCF_045124615.1 Succinivibrio sp. | reverse complement strand
TTCCAGGGAGAGGCTCAATATCTTCATGGACAGACTGGCTGCCTTACAATTGAAGTTGAAGACACCATTGAACCTGGTGTAAATATGGTTTTTCCATGCAATGAAATTCAAAAAACTGCATGGGATGTATTAAAGAATTTTGATCATGCATTAATTCTTCGTGAAGATGATCCTCTTTTACCTGCAATTTTAGATGTTTATGAAAAGCAGTGAATAAAAAACGGCGCACCTTCAAATAAGATGAAAGGTGAAGCATTCAAGACTAAACTTGCAACTGCATATCCTGACTGCAGACTGGTTGTTACAAAAGAGACCATGACTGTTGAAGGTATGATTAAGATTGTTTATGAGCTGTTAAAGGATAAGCTCAATATTGTTAAGCTGACATTTACCAGTGGTGTTAATGCTGCATCTTGTGAGTATGAGCCAAAAGGTGAGAAACAGCGTTGTCCACTTTGCGGTGTTTTATTAAATGACAACGGAGTATGTCCAAAGTGCGGATATACAAAACGTTAAAATATAAATGAAATAAAAAAAGGAGTCTTGCACTATACAGGTCTCCTTTTATATTTTGTATGCTAATGTGTACTACTTAGCATGTCTTTTTGCATGTCTTACTCTTGTTTTTGCTAGAGCTGCAAGCTTGCCTGTCAGCTGCTCTGAAGGACCGAACATAGGCTTTTCGCCCTTGATATATTTTTCACGGTAATCAGTTAAAGCTTTGCCTACAAGCTTATAAAGACCGATAACAGCAATGATGTTTGGAATTACCATCAGACCATTGAACATATCAGCAAGCTCCCAAACAAGGTTAACCTTAAGATATGAACCTGTCATTAAGAAACAAAGAACAATAACAGAGAATACGTTAACAAGTTTGTAGCCGAAAAGATATTTTACGTTCTGCACTGCAAAGAAGTACCAGCCGATAATGGTTGTGAATGCAGCGAAGAATAAACATACAGCAACGAAACCAGATCCTGCAGGTCCCATGCCCTTAACGAAAGCTGACTGAGTTAACTCAATACCGGTCTTGGTACCGTCAAGAGAGCCTGTAACCATGATAACAAGAGCAGTTGCTGTAAGGACAATAAAAGTATCAATGAACAGACCAATAATAGCAGCAAGACCTTGTTCTACAGGATGGTTAACTCGTGCTACTGCATGAGCATGTGGGGTAGAACCCATACCAGCTTCATTTGAGAATAGTCCACGAGCAACACCGTAACGGATTGCTTCTTTTACAGTAGCACCTACAACACCACCAGTAGCTGCTGATGGATCGAAAGCACCAACAAAAATTGCTTTGAATGTTGGAAGAATGTGTGCACCGTAGGTGATAACAATATAAATAGCACCAAGTACATATACAGATGCCATTAGAGGAACCATTTTCTCTGCAAAACCTGCAATACGCTTGATACCGCCAATGAAGATGAAACCAGCTAAGAGAATGAGAAAAAGACCGGTTACAGGAGTTGGAATATCAAAAGCGCTGGCAAAAGCAGTTGAAATTGAATTTGCCTGAACCATGTTACCGATGAAACCAAGAGCAATAATGATGGTAACTGAGAAGATTGCAGCAAGACCCTTTGAGCCTAAACCGTATGTGATGTAGTAGGCAGGACCACCTGTTACATGACCCTGAGGATCTTTTGTTCTATATAATTGAGCTAAGATAGCCTCAGAGAAAATCGTTGCCATACCAAAGAATGCGGCAAGCCACATCCAGAAAATAGCACCTGGACCGCCCATTGCAATAGCAGTAGCAACACCAGCAAGGTTACCTGTACCAACCTGAGCTGCAATTGCAGTTGCAAGAGACTGGAATGAGGTCATTCCGTGATTTCCTGCTTTCTCACCATTGAAAGATAAGCCACCAAAAACATGTTTGATTGCAAGAGAGAAATTTCTTATCTGAACAAAGCGGAGCTTAAAAGTAAAGAAGATACCAGCACCTACCAAAATAGGAATTAGGCACCAAGGTCCCCATAAAATAGAGTTAATATCAGCAACAATGGCTGTAAGATGATCCATTGTCTGAGTAAAAGATGTGTGATCCATTTTTATATACCTTAAAAAATTTAAAGTAGCACAAAGCTACTTTAAAGGTTTTTGACAAATAAAAGGCTACAAAAATAGGACAGTCTTTGTTATTTAGTCTCTTCTGAATTGCTGTTTTCATCTGCTGTTATTTTATTGAGACGGGCATGAAATTTCTTTTTTATCACTACTATGCAGATGATGGCGAACAGTACACCTAAGGCAAGGAAAATTGCCTTCTGCACATCATGAACATATTCCATTAGCACATCAAGATTATCAGCAAAGAAATAGCCGAGGTAAATCCATACTGGTACGGAGATTAAAGCTGCAATGCCATCCATAACAATAAATGTCAGATAGCCGATACGATGACTCATTCCTGCAACTAGGTAGATAGGGGAGCGAAGACCAGGTAGGAATCTTGCAACAAACAGCAATCCTAAACCGTACTGTTTGAACTTATTCTGAATCTGGGAGAAACGCTGTGGAGTTACTATCTTACGGAAAGTTTTGATTTTCTGGATACGGTAACCGAAGATTCTACCTGCAAGGAACATGGTGCTGTCACCGATGAGAACGCCTGCAAGACCTACGACGCACATTATATGAGGATTTGCCAGTTCAAGACCGGAAATAACGCCACCTGAAACAAGAGATATATCTTCAGGTACAGGTAAGCCTAAACCACATAGCAGTAAACATGTGAATACGGCAATATAACCATAACTACCAAAGAAATCTATTAAAAATTCAAGCAAGACACTATTCCTCTTTTGTACTTTTACAAATGCAACATGATAGCAGAATTTGTATGTTAAATCACGAAATTTTATATGCGGTTTGTAAGTGATCAAACGGCTGTATTTGTTATACAACCCCGTTTTCAAATCCCATCTGGCGCCATGCCTCATAAGCTACTACAGCAACTGAATTTGATAGATTCAAACAGCGACTGTTTGGTGCCATAGGGATTTTTATCATATTCTCTTCTTTTATATGTTCATATACTTCAGGAGAAAGACCTTCCTTCTCACGTCCGAAGATAACGTAATCACCATCTTCATATTTGAAGTCAACGTGACTTAAATGTCCTTTTGATGTTGAAGCAATAAGTCTTTTTGGCTGTTCTGTCTCTAGAAATTTTTGAAAACTGTCATGAACAGTAAGATTGCAAAGCTCATGATAATCAAGACCTGCTCTCATAAGTCTTTGATTGTCAAGAAAGAAACCAAGTGGTCTTATAAAGTGAAGTCTTGCACCGCAGTTGACACTTAATCTTATGATATTTCCTGCATTTCCTGCCATTTCTGGCTGATATAGAACAATGTTAATCATATCTTTTCCTGTAAGTAAGAAAACAGCCACATATTATGCCATTTTTTTATTCTTTTGACATGAATTGCAAAGCGAGATTTTTGTTGTTTTTGAGCTGATTACTCAGAACAGTTTTATATGTTCTTTCAAACCATTTTATTTTTCTAACCGAATGCAAATTATTAAATGTAAAAATTTGCCACATGTTTTTATCAGTGATACCATTTAAAAGTTTGTAGGAAGCATAAAGAAAACGTAAGACAGAGCACTTTATAAAAAAACAACATGATATAAGAACTATAACTGGAGGATATGATGGCAATCGCCCCTCAGAAGGGAAATAACAGAACTAAGGTAGGATTTTTTGCAAAAACAGCGTTTGGCTGCTGCTGTTTTTTCACACTCATCAGTGTGATCCTGCTTTTTGCTTTTAAGAATAAGGCAAAAAGAGCAATGTCAGGTCAGTTAGTATCATTAGACGGTGCATCACCTGTGTCTATAGCAGATGATCATCAGATGGTTAATGTTGTACTTGACTACTTTGGTTCATCAAGCATTCTTTTTCCTCTGTTGGTTGTATTCATCTGCTATAAGATTTTTATCAGCCAGACTCTTTTTAAGAAATTTGACGGTTTTGTTCTTGGTACCTCAATTTTAGGTTTCAATATTCTTCTCATTGGTTTTTCATCAATG
>NZ_JBGVMC010000234.1:0-21528 GCF_045124615.1 Succinivibrio sp. | reverse complement strand
CTAATATTTCTAGCAACATGGATCTGTTTTCCCCATTCTTCAGTGGCAAGTGTCTGTACAAGACCATAACGTAGTGCAAAATCAAAATTAGAATAAAGGCCTATATTGTCATTTTTACCATAACCAGTTGAAACTATTGTCGGATTATCAGTCCAGATTTCACCGACTACATATCCAAGAGGGTGAACACTCTTACCTTCATAGTTTATGTATTCAACTTTTTTAGAAACATCTTCGATGGTTTCTCTAAGAATAGATAGAATTTCTATAGGAACCTGATAAGCCTGATCCAGTCTGAAGCCGTCAATCTTATATGTTTCAATATAGTATTCAACAAGTTCTTTGAAGTATTCTAATGATTTTCCTCCATCATTAAAGTCAGTACACAGAGTGTGTGCTACAGGAGGGTAAAATGATTGATTAGATCCAATACATTTGTCTGTAGTTGAAATCTTGTTTCCTTTTGGTGATGTATTTACAAGATCATCTCTAAAATGACCGAATACTCCATCTAAGATTACATAGATTCCTTTTTCATGAGCTTTATCTACAAGTTCTTTTAATGTGTTTTCATCACCGAAATTTCTGTCTATCTTGTAGTAGTTTCTTGTATAGTATCCAGTAGCATCCAGTTTTGACTTGTCTTTATCTGAAGGTGCACTTTCAAAGATAGGGGTAAGCCATATTGCGTTCATATTTAGTGATTTAATATAATCAAGAGAATTTATTATTCCCCTTAAATCACCTCTATGAGAAGAAGGTCCATATCCTACATCATAATTTCTGTTTGGATCGCCGTCTTGGAATGATTCTACCATTATCTGATAGATTCTAAGATCGGTATGTTTCTTTACAGTTCCACTTTGCTCTTTGTATGCTGCAAGATAATCAAAAACAGGCTCCTGATTAGTAAGATTAACTGTGTCAAAACTATTTGAAGAGCTACTGGTGCAAGATGAGCAAAGTAAAGCTAGAGGAAGAAAAATAGAAGAAAGTCGTTTCATTTAAATTGTTCTCAAATAAAGGTTTAAGAGAATATATTATTTGAGAACATCATTTATCAACGATTGAGAATCAATAATTTAGAATTGATCAAATTTTATTGCTAGTTCCACCAACAATAAGCTCATCGACTTTAACTGTTGGCTGACCTATACCTACTGGTACAGATTGACCTGCTTTTCCGCAGGAGCCAATACCTTTATCAAATTCTAGATCATTTCCGACCATAGATACTTTTTGCATGGTATTAGGTCCGTTTCCAATTAAAGTTGCTCCCTTAATAGGGGTTGTAATTTTACCGTTTTCAATAAGGTAAGCTTCTGAAGTTGAGAATACAAATTCTCCTGAGGTTATATCTACCTGACCACCTTTAAAATTAACAGCATAAATACCTTTTTTTACAGATTTAATTATTTCTTCTTTTTCATAATTGCCGTTCTGTAAATAGGTATTTGTCATTCTTGGAAGAGGTAAGGTATTGTATGACTCTCTTCTTCCATTTCCAGTAGATTTCATATTCATCAGCATTGCATTCTGTTTATCTTGCATATATCCCTTTAAAATACCTTTTTCTATTAGGATATTGCAGTTTGAATCAGTACCTTCATCATCGAAATTCATGGAGCCTCGACGATTCTTTATGGTTCCGTCATCAATGATGGTGCAGTGTTCTGATGCAACTTTCTGACCAATCTTATCTGTAAAAGCTGAAGATCCTGTTCTATTGAAATCACCCTCAAGACCATGACCTACAGCCTCGTGGATTAAAACACCAGGCCAACCGTTTCCTAAAACAACGTTCATTGTTCCTGCTGGTGCATTAACAGCTTCCATATTTACACTTGCAGATCTAACCGCCTCATTTGCAAGATAAGTAAGAGTTTCATCTCCGAGTATTTCATCAAGCAAGAAGGCACCGCCTGTTGATGCTGAACCCTTTTCGATTCTTCCATTTGATTCCATTACAACAACGACGGAAATACGAACAAAAGGTTTTGAATCGTATCTCATGGATGAATCTGTAGGTATAACGATAATATTCTTATGTGCACAGGCAAGATTAGCCATTACTTGAGTAATTCTAGGATCAAGTGCTCTTGCCTTTTTATCAAGAATTTCAAGAACAGCAGCTTTTTTCTCGTTGCTGATTGTATCGATAGGGTTTATTTCTGTATATAACTGTTTTGATTCAATTCTGTTTAGGCTGTTTATTGCAACTCCATCACATCTGTGGCCTTTAGAGATTGAGTGGGCTGCTTTACATGCTTCGACAAGTGATTTATTGTCTAAAACATCTGAATAAGCAAATCCTGTTTTTCCTTCTTTGATTGCTCTTACACCTACGCCTTTTGAAATACTGTAAGAGCCACCTTTTACAATACCTTCTTCAAGCGCGAAGGATTGGGAAACTAGGTGTTCAAAATATAAATCACCAAAGTTGATTTCTCTAGAATTTAGAATATTAAGTGCTTTAAGACAGCTTTCTTCTGTAATATCACTGTCAGAAAAGACTTTTTTACAAACTGAATCGAAATTAACCATTATTTTGCACCTGATACAGTCTTTATACAGACACCTAAATCTCTTAATGCTTTTCTAACTTCGTTAATAGGAAGACCAATAACTGTTGTAACTGATCCTGATACTTCCTTGATAAAGATAGAGGCAATACCTTGCAAAGCATAAGCACCGGCTTTATCGTCACATTCTCCAGATGCTATATATGTTTTAAGTTCATCATCTGATATGCAATCGAATGTAACAGAACATTTAACGCAGAAGCTATTTACTCGTTCTTGATATACGATTGATGTTCCTGTAAAAACTTCATGAGTTCTACCCTGAAGTTTTTTCAGCATATTGAAAGCATCTTCTCTGTTATTAGGTTTACCTAATATCTGATTATCAATGGCAACAACCGTGTCTGCTGCAATTACAACAGCATCAGTATTTTCAGCGCTGACAGCAAAAGCTTTATCTTTTGACAGTCTTAATACCAGGTTTTCAGGAAGTTCTCCTTGTTTTACTGTTTCATCAACATCTGGCTTAATGCATTCATATTGCAATCCTAGATAATTCATGAATTCTTTTCTTCGAGGAGAAGATGAGGCTAATATTACTCTTGTCATATCAGTTTATTTTGTTTTCGTTCTCTTTATCAGAAGATACAGAGAATGTTGCACATAACAATGTACATGTCAGGAATATAATCGGCCAGAAAAGAGCAGTAACTATTGATGGTATTACGAAACTAATCTCATAGTAACTCTGTCCGATAATATGCTCAATCCAGTATCCAAGAACGGTAACAATCAGGTTTACAAGACCAATAATAATACTTTGCTGGTAAATCGCATATTTAGCAAAATTCTTGAACTGAGTACTAATGATATATATCTGTGAACATATTACAAAGGCATTGATTCCAAGTGGAGCTCCTGATGCCAGATCAAGAATAATTCCAACTAGCCATGAAACCTCAAGCTTATAAGTGAATTTTGAATTCATTGAGAAAAACAAAATTACAAGTATCAGTAAATCAGGTCGATTTTCTGATACTACTGCAGGAAGTCTTACTAACTGAATAAAAAGTGATAACAGAAGCATTGGAACCAGAACAACAGCTGGTGACTTTCTGTTTTCTTTAGAATTAATCATTACTGTTGTCCTTCTGTATTATCTAGAACTCTATCCTTTACTGATAAAGTTTTTATTAGTTCTTTTATTTTTCTCTGATGAAGGATTACCTTGTTGTCAGTTTGTTCTTTTGCAAGGCTCTTAATATCTTCGTTATTTTCAAGAGATGTCCAATACATAAGAACAAATCTCATCTTATCAGTATCAACCAGAGGTTTTGCCTTTACCTCAGCAAAAGGTTGAGAATCTGAGAATCCTACTTTAGATACTATTGCTACAGGATAGCCTCTTGGGTATACACCACCGATACCAGAAGTTAACAGAAGATCTCCTTTTTTAATATCAGCAGAACGAGGTACGTTATTGATAATAATATCGTCATGCGAACCAGAACCGCTTGATATAGCTCTTACGTTGGATCTTTCGTCAACAACAGGAATAGAGCAGTTTGGATCTGTTAATAAAAGAACTCTTGAAAAAGCATAATTAACGTTAATTACCTGACCTACAAGTCCTTTATCTGTAATTACAGGCATGCCCTCATGAACTCCATCAGAAGCACCTCTGTTAACGGTAACACGATGAAGATATGGATCAGGATCTACGTCAATAACTTCGGCAAAAAGTCTTTTGCTCTTTGTTCTTATAGGTGAATTTAATAGCTGTCTTAGAGCTTTGTTTTCAGCTTCTAAGTCTTTTAGTTTTAGTGAATCTGCTCTCTGCATGAAATTTTCTGTAGAAAGCTGTTCATTCTCTTTAATAAGTTCTGAATGAGTTTTTAGCTGTGTGGATACAACACGACCTACAGCGTGAGGAGAATCAGCAAATACTAAAACAGGATATAAAGCAGATTCAAGATAGTATCTTATGTCATTTAACAGCTTTGATCTTACATCCAAAGCCATAACAGCCAGAGACAGAATAATCACTATTCCGAATCTGAAATGTACATATGAATGAGACTGATCTGAGTTTTTCAAATCATTACCTAGAAAAGTAAAAGGATCTCCTTAAAGGAGATCCATTGAGTTGTTAATCAAAGATTTCGTTATCTTGAGTATCATACATCTCAAGAGCTTTACCACCACCACGAGCAACGCAGGTGAGAGGATCCTCTGCAATAGTTACAGGAATACCTGTTTCTTCTCTTAATAGTTTATCTAGATTGTGCAGAAGTGCACCACCACCTGATAACATCATGCCATGCTCAGCAATATCAGCTGCAAGCTCTGGAGGTGATTTCTCTAGTGCAGTACGAACAGCAGCAACAATACCCTTAATAGGATCTGATAATGCCTCAAGAATTTCGTTTGAGTTTAAGGTAAATGAACGAGGTACACCTTCAACAACAGATCTGCCTCTTACTTCCTTTTCATGCATTTCCTGTTCAGCATATGCAGAGCCGATTTCAATCTTTACCTGCTCAGCAGTAGACTCACCGATTTCATAACGCTTTGTGTTGCGAACGTAGTCGATAATTGCCTGATCAAAACGGTTACCACCGATTCTTACTGAACTTGAATATACAATACCGTTTAAGGAGATGATTGCAACCTCAGTAGTACCACCACCGATATCAACAATCATAGAACCTTTAGCTTCAGAAACTGGTAAACCAGCACCGATAGCTGCTGCCATAGGCTCAGTGATTAAGAAAACCTCACTTGCACCTGCGCCTTCTACAGATTCTCTAATTGCTCTTCTTTCAACCTGAGTTGCACCGCATGGAACACATACTAGAACACGAGGACTTGGCTTGAATGGAACAAAACGACCGTTCTGAAGAACTTTTGAAATGAAGTATTGAAGCATTTTCTCTGTGTACTGGAAGTCAGCGATAACGCCGTCTTTCATAGGACGAATAACTTCAAGATTATCAGGGCTTCTACCAAGCATGGTTTTTGCTGCTTTACCAACAGCATCAACTTTACGCTGAGCACCACCGTTTCTGTCTAATCTTACAGCAACTACTGATGGCTCGTTTAATACAATACCTTTGTTCTTTACATAAACTAATGTGTTTGCTGTTCCCAAATCAATGGAGAGATCATTTGAGAACATACTGCGTAATTTTTTAAACATTTACTAATGTTCCAATTGCAAATAGGAAAAAATTCGAATCGTTTCTTTCTGTATTATCTGCATATAACAGAATACAGTTATATTTATCTTTTTTAGCTTAGCTGACATATATAAAAAAGCATATAAAGACAGTTTTAAAACAAAAAAATTTAAATATATAAAATTTTCTTTATATTAAATTTTTTAAATAGAGATCAACTACATGCGCTATTAGAAAGTATATCACAGCAACTGGTCGGTTTTGCTTTAAGAAAGGGAGTTTGAGTAAAAAAAGCAAATCACTATCACATATTACTTTATTTTTTGAAAACAGATATAAAAAAATAGGCTGTTTATTGAGTGTAAACAGCCATTGTTGTGTAGTTTTAGAAAGGAATTTCTGTATCTATTGTTGTCGATACATTTTTGTAATCAAAGTTCTCGTCAAAGTAATTTTGAGGTTGTTCTTCTTGTGGAATATATGGTTTATTTTCGCAGTCACTGGCATAACCATCATTAGAAATTTTTGTGCCATTAGATTCATCTGTAGAGTATCTGTATCCAAGCATCTGCATTTGTTCTGCGATAATCTCTGTAGAATATCTTTTAACTCCATTTTTATCAGTAAAAGAATTAGTTTGAATCTTTCCTTCAATGAAAATCTGAGAACCTTTTTTTAAATATTTTTTAGCAATTTCTGCAGTTTTTCCCCATAAAACAACCCTATGCCACTGAGCAGTTTCTTCTATTTGACCTGTCTGTGTGTTTTTATGTTGTTCGTTTGTAACCATAGAGATGTTTGCAACATTTATTCCAGAAGATGTTGTTCTGATTGTTGGATCATCTCCAAGATTGCCTATTAAAAATACTTTATTGATACCTCTAGCCATACTATTTTTTCCTTTAATCACCAAAATAAAAAATGTTGTTTTGATTGTTGTGAAGATGGTATCAGACAGTTTTTTTTATAATGTTTTTAAATGGCGCAAAACGCCACTTGTATTAAAAATTCCTTTTAAAAATAACGAGTTATATTTACCAAAAATTTTTATAAAAAGCTTTTCTTTTTTCAATTTACTAATTTTGTTTTACTCAGGATCTTTTCGTCTGAAAAAATTATCTAGATAAGGATGTGATATGCTATCTATAAAAGATAATGCAGTGACCATTCTTTAATCACACATTATTAAAAAAGATATTCTCAATCAGGATTGACCATATAATATCTCTAGAATTTGAAAGACTATAAGTCTGAATAGGTCAAAACTTGTGTAGCAGTTTGTTTCATGGCTGTAAAGCTTAATGAATGCAGGTTTCAGTTAATATGGACAATATATCAATTCGTGGTGCTCGTACTCATAATCTAAAGGATATCAGTCTTACTATTCCTAAAAATACTTTAACTGTTATTACAGGAAGGTCTGGCTCTGGAAAATCATCTCTTGCTTTTGACACTTTATACGCCGAAGGTCAAAGAAGATATGTTGAATCTCTGTCATCATATGCAAGACAGTTCCTCTCATTGATGGATAAACCAGATGTTGAATCAATTGAAGGTCTTTCTCCTGCAATTTCTATTGAGCAGAAAGCAGCATCTCATAATCCTCGTTCTACCGTTGGTACAACTACAGAAATCCATGACTATTTACGTCTACTATGGGCTCGAGTTGGTGAGGCTAGATGCCCAACTCACGGTACTGTTTTAAAAGCACAGACAGTATCTTCAATGGTAGATACTGTTTTGAATCTGCCAGAAGAAACAAAAGTAATGATCTTATCTCCTATTGTCAGAGGCAGAAAGGGCGAATACAAGCAATTATTTGCATCACTAGTAAAAGATGGTTTTATAAGAGCAAGAATTGATGGAGAGGTTTGCGATTTATCAGATCCTCCTGATCTTGCCTTAAGAGAAAAGCATGATATTGAACTGGTTGTTGACAGAATAAAAGTTCGTAAGGATTTGAAACAGCGAATAGCAGATTCTTTTGAGACTGCATTAAAGTATGCTGATGGCCTAGCTGTCTTATCACCAATGGATGAGCATAAGAAAGAAGATGAGATAATCTTTTCTTCTCGCTATTCATGTCCAATTTGCGGATACTCGATTGAGGAATTAGAGCCAAGAGATTTTTCTTTCAATAATCCTCATGGATCATGTCCAAAGTGCGAAGGTTTAGGTGCACTTATGGTTATTGATGAAGATAAGATTGTTCCTGACAAGAGTAAAACCATATATGATGGCGCTATTTTAGGCTGGGATAGAAGCAATAAGTTCTTTTACCGTCAGCTTGAAGCTGTAGCAAAAGCTTTTGATATCGATCTTTTTACTCCTTTTGAAGAATTAAGCAAAAAGCAAAAAGAATATATTCTTTATGGAACTGGAAACAAGGCTATTGCTATGGAAATAGTCTATGCAGGTGGTTCAAAAAGCAGATCTTCTGTAGAACCTTTTGAAGGTGTTATCCCTAATTACGAAAGAAGACTTAAAGAAACTGAATCTGATTATGTAAGAGTCTTTATTTCTAAACTGATGAAACCTTTGCCATGTCCTGAGTGTAATGGAACAAGATTGAAAAAAGAGTATTGCCATGTCTTTATCAACGACAAGTCATTACCTGAGGTAAGCAATATGTCTATTATTGAAGCTTATGATTTCTTCTCAAATCTTAAGCTGACTGAGCAAGAAGAGCATATTGCAAGCAAGATTCTCAAAGAGGTAAAAACACGTCTATCCTTCCTCATAAATGTAGGTTTAGGCTATCTTTCTTTATCAAGAACCTCATCTACCTTATCAGGCGGTGAATCCCAGAGAATAAGACTTGCAAGTCAGATTGGTGCAGGTCTTACAGGTGTGATGTATGTACTTGATGAGCCAAGCATTGGTCTTCACCAGCGAGATAATTCTAAACTTTTAAGCGCATTAAAGAATCTTCGAGATATCGGAAATACTGTTATTGTGGTAGAGCATGACGAGGACACGATGCGTGCTGCTGACTGCATTATCGATATAGGTCCTGGCGCTGGCGTAAATGGTGGTTTAGTTGTTGCACAGGGAAATGTAGAAACAATAGAATCTTCAAAGAATTCCCTTACAGGCGACTATCTGTCAGGCCGAAGAAAAATTGAAATTCCAAAAAAGAGAGTAAAGGTTCAGAAATCAAAAATGCTTACTCTCAAAGGATGTACAGGCAATAACTTAAAGAATATAGATGTATCATTCCCAGTAGGATGTTTTGTTGTTGTAACAGGTGTTTCAGGCTCAGGTAAATCAACTCTTGTAAATGATACATTAGTTCGCGTTGCTGAAAGAAAACTCAATTCGGTAACCGCTAATGATGATCCTGCTCCTTATAAGGCAATTGAAGGTTTAGATAATTTTGACAAAATTATCTGTATAGATCAGAGTCCTATTGGTAGAACTCCAAGATCAAATCCTGCAACATATATCGGACTATTCTCTGAAATAAGAGATTTATTTTCAAAAACTCCTGAAGCTAGAGCCAGAGGTTATGGTCCTGGTAGATTCTCCTTTAATGTAAAAGGTGGAAGATGTGAGGCCTGTCAGGGTGATGGTACAATAAAGGTATCCATGAACTTCATGCCAGATGTGTATGTAAAGTGTGAAGAATGTGATGGTAAAAGATATAACAGAGAAACTTTAGAAGTACTATACAAGGGTAAATCTATATCTGATGTTCTTGATATGAATGTTGAAGAGGCTCTGGAGTTTTTCAGTGCGGTCCCTGCCATTGCATCTAAATTAAAAACGCTGATGGATGTTGGTTTGTCCTATATTACTCTAGGTCAGTCTGCTACAACATTCTCAGGTGGTGAAGCTCAACGAATTAAATTATCAAAAGAATTATCAAAAAGAGCTACAGGAAGAACTCTTTATGTGCTTGATGAACCAACAACAGGTCTTCATTTTGAGGATGTAAGGTTACTTCTTGAAGTATTAACTAAACTTAGAGATCAGGGCAATACAGTTGTTGTAATTGAACATAACCTTGATGTTATTAAAACAGCAGATTATCTGATAGATTTAGGACCTGAAGGTGGTGTAAACGGAGGTACTATAGTAACTACTGGTACACCAGAACAGGTTAGTGAATGTGAAGAGTCTTTTACAGGACAGTTTTTAAAACCAATTATCAAGAGAGGCTATTAAATGACTGAATTAACCGATAAGGAATTTGAAGCTATACTTCAGTTAAATTCTGATTACAGAAAAGCAATGTTCTTAAAATCAGTAAATGAGAACAACGGCTTTTATGTTCTTGTAGATGATGAAGGTCCTTTAATTTTAGAGGATACTGAAGCAGATGAAAATAATACATTATTCAGTGTTGTTCCTGTTTGGTCTCATGAAAGATTAGCTCAGAAATATGCTCAAGAAAATGGAATGACTTCAATGAAAGCCCAGTTCATTACAAGAAATGTATGGAATGAAAAATGGGTTCCAATGTTAAAAGAGCAGCCAAATGTTCTGATAGGTTTTATGCCAGTATCAGACAAGGATTTTGATGTTGATGATCCACAGGAAATCTAATAAATAAAATATATCTTATAAAGCATAAAAAAAAGCAGCTTTGCTGCTTTTTTTTATGCTTACCGTAAATTGTTTTCCGTAAAAATTGCGATTTTTATAAAAAATTAGGTTATATTTGAACTTTATCACATAAGGTGTTTTGTGATATTTGATTAATATCTGATTATTAGCCTTATTTTGAAAATTAGAGTGATAAAAAAATAAAAAATTTGAAGCTCGTATTTATTAATTTACGTTAAATTTTGTAAAAACACTGTAAGAAAACAACAAAAACGCTTGCGATTTACGGTTTTACTCAAAATATGGTTTTTCTCCTTTACTGTTCCAGTAAGAAAGTTTCTTTTCTCTTATATACATCTGATAAGCATTAAATAGGTTCTGCCACAGAATATAGGTTCCTGGAATAATTGCATCAGTTGGGCTTAAATAGCATAAGGCAACCCATATTCCAAAAAGCATGTTTTTCTGACCAAATCCCTGACCTGCACTGATTCTCTGGCCTTGTATGTTTCCTACAATCTTTCCGATACCATATAGGACAACAGTGCAAATCAGTCCTGCAAAAGCCATTGCTGAAAGCTCGAATGCAGAACATCCTGATTTTGAAATATTTGAAAATGTTTTACATGAAAGAAAGCAGATTATGGTTGCCCACAGATAAAAGCCAAGATCTTTTGTGTTTGCAGCAATAAAATCATGAACTCTTTTCATAAACAGTTTTAAAAATAGAGCTAGGAACAGAGGAAGCACAATTACAGGAAACACTCTTATTAGAATTGTTAAGAATTGTTCAAAAAGATCACCTTGAATATTTGGATTTACAAATGAGAAAACAATAGGAATTGCAATTGATGCAACTATATTTCCAAGTATGATGTATGTAGTAATAGCACCTGTATTACCACCAAGTTTTACTGTTATTACGGAGGCAGCAGCTGCAGTTGGTGTTATTACACAGACCATACTACCGATAAGAAGTGTTTTAATAAGTTTATTTTCAGATCCTGTTCCAAGATAAGCTAATGAGAACGATATTACGACCTGTAATATAAGTAATATAGCCTGCCAATAATGAGGCTTCATTTCTTTGTAGTTTATTTTGCAAAAAGCCAAAAACAGTATTAAAAATACAATCCAAGGCATAACAGTACTTATTGTGTATGCTATGGGCTTCAAAGGATTAAGCATAGGAATGTAATGAAACATCAGAAAAATGACAAAGCCCAAGGAAATGGCAATTAGAAGCGTGAAAGGCTTAAGTTTTATAAGTAAGTTTTTCATGGATGTAATATAATTAGCAAGTTTAGTTTTCTGATGTGATTGTATCACTTCACTACCAATTCTTTAGGAATAATGATGAGTCCTTTTATTAAATCTTTGAAAGAAAAAGAATCAAGGTTAGAGCAGATAGCATCTGATGTTGTTAAATACGCCATTGAAAAAGGTGCTAGTGACTGTGAGGTTTCACTTGGTGGCGCAAAGGGACTTAGTGTATCTAGCAGAGATCAGGAAATTGAAAATATAGAATATAACAATGACAACGGAATGGAAATTGTTGTATATCTTGGAAAGAAAAGAGGCGGATGTTCCACTACAGATTTAAGTAAAAGTGCTCTTGAAGACTGCGTTAACAATGCAATTAATTTAGCAAAATTTACTGATGAAGATGACTGTGCAGGTCTTTGCGATAAAGACATGATCTGTACAGATTTTAAAGAATTAGAGCGCGTATACGAGAATAATATTGATGCTGATTCTGCTGCAGAATATGCAATTGATCTTGAAAAAATAGCTTTAGAGAATCAGAAAAACGGAATTAAAAAATCTGATGTAGCAGCATTAGAATGCTCTTTATATACATCAGTACTAGCAAATTCTAATGGCTTTTGTCGAGCATCTTCTGCAAGTTCAATTTATACATCGATTGTTCTCCTTGGACAGGGTGACGATAAGATGCAAAGGGCAAGTGGATATTCAATAGCAAGAAATTTTGAAAAATTGTCATCAAAAGAGGAAATAGTAAACGAAGCTATTGAGAAAACTCTGTTAAAGCTAAATTCAAAGAAAGTAAAAACAGGAAAATATAATCTGATATTTAAAGGAGCAGCTGCAGCTTCTATATGGTCATGTCTTGCGAGCGCGATTTCAGGTGCGGCAGTTTACAGAAGAACTTCTTTTTTATGTGATTCTTTAAACCAACAGGTTTTCCCTGAATTTATAACAATCAATGAAAATCCTTTTGTTATTGGTGAGTTTGGCTCAAGAAATTACGATGGTGAAGGATCAAAGGTTTTTGAATCAGATATAGTTAAAGATGGTAAGTTGGAGCAGTACCTACTAGGTTCATATTCATCAAGAAAGTTAAAAATGAAATCAAATGGCCATGCTTCAGGAATTCACAACTGGTATGTCAACTTTGACAAAGAGCATACCATGGAATTTGACGATATTCTTGCAAGTTCAGGGGAAGGTATCGTTATTACTGATTTAATGGGACAGGGCATTGATATAGCCAGTGGTAATTATTCTCGAGGAGCCGAGGGATACTATTTTAAGGATGGAAAATTTGTTCATGCTGTTGATGGTATTACCATTGCAGGTAACCTTAAAGAAATGTTTATGAATATTGAACTTATTGGTAAGGATATCGATTTAAGACAAAAAATTAAAACAGGTTCAATTTTAATTAAGAATATGACTGTATCAGGTATATAAAAAACAAGCTACAACTGACAAAACTGCCATTTGTAGCTGTTTATTATTATATGCTTATTACTGGTACAGATAACTTAGAAACAGAACATCAGAAACAATACTTTTTCCAAATTTGTCCTTAAGTGTTGATAATATTTTCTCTCTACATTCAACTCTGATTCTTTCTCTTGCCTCATTAGTTGCAACCTGAGAGAATTCTTTGTTTCCAAGGATAGTAAGAATAATATCCTTCAACAGTGGTTCTATATCGGCAATAATCGCAGCATCTCGACTATCTTCTAGCATCAGTCCAACTTTTAGCTGAATATAGTGTAATCGGTCTCTTGGATTTAGGTTTGCAAGGTTTGTTGTAATTTCCTTTATTGTATAGTAACCGACTTCAGGTTCAGCAGGTACTTCCTCTTTTGGTTCTTCTTTTGGTCCATGTCCTGCATAAGCATATGGAGTAGCAAATAGAGTAAAGATAGAAAATGCGACTGCTAAAAAGTTTTTAATCATACTATATATCCTTAACTGTTTATTTTTCCTTCTAGATGCTGACCATCGTACCTTCTGACAAGATTTCTTCCGTTTAGTATTCTTACATCTCTTGCACCTAGTAAAGGTGATGCTGCATTGTTAAGCTTCTGAACCTTCTCTGTATTAACAGTTATTGTTCCATTTTCGCTTACACTGAAATATTTGTGTCGGATAAATGTATCACACATTATCTTGAATAAAACAGGATCAGCAAATTCTGGTGAATTATTTGTTACTTCTATCGGCAATCTCTTTGAATAAGTTAAGCATTTTTGAACAAAAGTTTGAACGTTTGTTGTTCCGTCTTTTGTATTCCTCAGAGCAGTTGTAGCTACAAGATAACGAACCAGGTTATGGTAAATACATCTAGAGAGTATCAAAAATTCCTGGAATCCATCTCCTGAAACATAAAGCATATCTGCATCTCTTGTTATATATCCCTCGATTAGGAACGTATCAAGATATTTGTCAATCAAAGTATCTAATTCCTCTTCAAATACAGGAACAAAAAGTTCATGTCTTAGGAAATAGAACAATGAGCGGGCATGAACTCTTACATCTTCACGTTTTATATGTCCGTTTCTAATGATGATGTTTGCAAGCAGTGCAGGAAGAGCAAATAGGTGAACAATATTATTCTCAAAATATTTTAGCTGCAGAGTCTGACCATAACTAGGACGTACAAACTTCATATCATCGCCAACGTTGTAGACATGGAATTTGTTTAGATCTGTTGCCTGTTTTATCAGTGTTAGTGTAGTTGCCTGTGGAATGGCATCTCTTCGTTTTGGATCAACATGAAGCAGTTTAATAAACAGATCAATACATTTTTGAAGCTGATTTGTACTCATAGCATTGTCAGCTACGTTCATGATTGCCAGTGCACAGAGATTTATTCCGTTGATTGTTGCAGAATTATTAAGATTGATGATGATTCTGTGTGCCATCATGTTAACGGTATCATTCAGCCATTCAGGTCTCTTTGTTCCATTTGGATCAATATCTTTTTTCCAGTTAGGAACATGTTTATCTAGGAATTTTGGCACAACTATAGGATCACCGAAGGTTACATATCCACGTCCATAATTTCTAAAGCGTTTAAAGATGCCAAGTAGCTGTGAAGCACTTTCCTTCTTCTTTTCTGCACCCTTAAGTTCAGCCATATAGTTACCGACCTCAGAAACATGCTCATAACCAAGATAAGTAGGAACGAATGCAATAGGTCGTTTTCCTCCACGAAGCTGAGACTGAACTGTCATTGCCACCATACCTGTTCTTGGAGGAAGTGTTCTTCCTGTTCTTGAGCGGCCACCTTCAATGAAGAATTCTGTTGCATAACCATTTTCAAACAGTAAATTTAAATACTCTCTGAATATAGTGATATAGAATTCATCACCTTTCATTTTTCTTCTGATGAAATATGAACCACATCTTCTGATAAGAGGTCCTACAGGGAAGAAGTTTAAGTTATCTCCAGAGGCTATCTGTGGTAGTGGTAAACCTTCATGGAACAATACGAAAGTTAACAGAATGTAATCCATGTGGGATCTATGACATGGGATATAGATAATTTCATGTCCAGTTTCAACAAGTTTTCTGACTTTCTCAACGCCAATGATTGTCTGACCCTGATAAATTCTGTTCCAGATGTTTGAGATAATTCCGTTTAAGAATTTCAAAAGAGGATATCTGGTATCAGCAACCATTACTTCCAATATATTTCTTGCTCTTAAGGTATTTTCCTCAACAGATTTTGAATTCTCCTTACAAGCTTGTTCTATTGCATCTAATACAGCTGGTTTAGATAATATTTCGTTGATGATTGCTTTTCGGTTAGGTAATGGTTTTCCGACAACCGTTCTTGCCTTATTTATAAAAATAAGTCTGAATGTTCTGTTTAGATCATGAGAAAACAGAGAATTGTCAAAACGTTCTTTTGATTCGCTGATATTAAACTTTCCACAGAAAATAGTGCAGTTATCTCGGCCAGCAAAGGTCAGATTAAAGAATTTTCTGAGTGAAGGTGTAGCAGAGTTAATGCCAGAAAGTGCAAGCTTTTCATAGCCTGGGTTTCTTGACCATAAAACAGTGATTGGCAGAACCTGAATATCTTTTCCTGTTATTTCATAGAATTTGTACCACTGCCTAAAAGTTTCCTCTAAATCGTAATATTTTGTTTTTTTGCCAGAGAAGAAACCAGGAGATCTTAAATAGCAGATTCTAGGAACAGAAATTCCATACAGATTAATTTTCTCAAAAGGTGATGGTAAACCAAGCTTTTGTGCTGCTCTTTCAATTGCCATGATATTACCGACAGAAGATGAAACAGTAACATAGACAATGATTTTAGTTTTATCAATATTGATCTGTTTTAGTGGCTCAAAAGGAATAGTCTCGCTGTTAGTTGTAATTCTAAACGGAAAGTATAGGAAAAATCTTAAAAATTTATTTATCACACTAATCATCTCTATAAAAGCGGTTATTACTCCGCATCTCCTGTTTGAAAAACAAGCGAACTAATAATTTTATTTTTTTATATACTATTATGAGTTTAGTCAAAAGTCCGAATAGATGTATATAAAAATAGTAATTTTTTTCAATAAATGCATTAAGTTATGTCATTGATCAAAGTTTTGCACGATATTTGGTGCGGTTCTTCAAAAAGTAATAACTAATGAGATCTACTTTTATTATATGTCTTGAACTAATTCAGCTAAACTACATACTGATATATAATTGGTTGAATAAGATATATTCTTCTATGAACAGGTCTGAGGCAAAGAATGAACAGTTCAGTGGAACTGCAAAGATATAAAAAACTTGTAATGATTGCAGGCGGAGCATCTGTAGCTACCGCAATTTTATTTATCATCATAAAGCTTGTTGTTTGGATAATAAGCTCTTCTACTGTAATTTTTGCTTCGTTAACAGATTCTATATTTGACCTTCTAGCATCACTTGTAAATTTGCTAGCCTTAAAATTTTCTTTAGCTCCTCCTGATAAGGAACATCGCTTTGGTCATCATAAATCCCAGGCTTTAGCATCTCTTGCTCAGGCTGCATTTATTGGTGGTTCATCTGTTCTTCTAGTTGTTCATGGAATAGAAAGATGCATACATCCTCAAGGTGTTTTATACCTTGATTTGGCAATTATTGTATCTGTCATAAGTATTGTAATTACTGTTTTGCTTGTATTACTTCAGACTTATGTTTATAGACTTACAAGAAGTGAAGCTATTAGTGCAGACAGATTGCATTATCTTTCTGATGTTACATTGAATGTAGGCGTTCTTTTAGCTTTAGCCTTGAGTTATTACGGATATTTGTGGGCTGACGGTTTATTTGCATCTCTTATTGGTCTTTTTATTATGAAAGGTGCATATGTAATAGGCTTTAGAGCTGTTCAGACATTACTTGATAAATCTCTTGGCAGAAATTCAATAAAGAAAATAATTAATGCAATTCACTCTGTTGGAGATGTTAAATCAATTCACGATTTAAAGACTCATAGAGCAGGTCCTATGGTCTATATTCAAGGTCACCTAGTTCTTGATGGAAATATGGATCTGTTTAAGGCTCACGATATTGTTGATGAAATAGAAAAAAGGATAAGAATAGATTTTCCAGATGCAGAAATTATCTTGCATATGGAGCCAGATACGCAGTCCACATATGAGGATGTTGTCTTTTTTGATTCTGCAGAAGATAAAACAGAATAGTGATTATTTTTCTGAACAATCAAAAAAAGGTATAATTGAAATATTAAACAGTAATACTTATTTGTAGCGGAAACACAAATGTCTGAGTTATTGGATCCGAATGACGTAAACGCCTTTTGGAACGATCTTGTTGAAGAGTCACAGAAAATAGCAAAAAATGAGCTTGTATTAGAAGATTTGTTAAACAGACATGTCCTTTCCTGTAAGTCTCTTTCTGTTTGTCTTGCAAGAATAATCAGTTCAAAGCTTGCATCACGAGAAGTAGATCGTCAGCAATTGTTCTCTGTTTGTATGCAAGCATATACAGAAGATCCGAATTTATTAAAATCTGCAGTTGCAGATGTTCTTGCAGTTGCAAACCGAGATCCTGCTTCAAAATCAATAGTTAGAATATTACTTTTCCTTAAAGGACCACATGTCATTGAATCCTTTAGAGTTGCTAACTGGCTTTGGAAGCAGGGAAGAAAAGATCTTGCATCTTACATACAAAGTAGAATATCAGAGGTGTTTTCTGTAGATATTCATCCTGCAGCCACACTTGGAAATGGTCTTATGTTTGATCATGCTACAAACATCGTTATCGGTGAAACAGCAGTTGTTGCTGATACTGTTTCTATTCTGCACGATGTTACTTTAGGTGGTACAGGAAAAGAACAGGGCGATCGCCATCCAAAAGTTGGAAAGGGCGTGATGATAGGTGCTGGAGCAAAGGTTCTTGGAAATATCAGAATAGGCGAAGGCGCGATTGTCGGTGCTGGTTCTGTTGTTCTTGCTGATGTTCCTGCTCATTGTACTGTGGTTGGTGTTCCTGCAAGAGTAGTAGGACATCCATCTATGGATATGCCTTCATTGGATATGGATCAGACTTTAGCAATGACAGAAAATGACATGAAAAAAGCTAATGAACTGTGTCCTGTAATAGATATCAGACAAATATAACCTTGGCATAAGTAAGCCATGTGATAGTAATATCACCGAGGATATAAAAATGCACATTTGCGATTTATTAGACCCAAGAGCTATAAGTCTTGGTTGTAGTATTAAAACAAAAGAACAGGCTATAAATATGCTTGTTGATCTTGTTTCAAATACTGATTGCCTTTCAGATAAAGAGCGATTTAGAACTGCTGTTTTTGAAAGAGAGCAGAAAGTCTCCACAGGGCTTGGAGCAGGTGTAGCAATTCCTCATGCAAAGAGTGCCGGTGTAAAGAGACCTGCACTTGCTGCAATGGTTGTTCCTGAGGGCGTTGATTTTGAAAGTCTAGATGGCCAGCCAAGTAAGCTGTTTTTCTTAATTGCATCTCCTCATCAAGCATCAGATGCACATTTAGATGTACTTGCAAGACTATCAACCCTGCTTGTTTCAGAGGAATTTAGGGATACTCTAATAAACTGTCAAAGTGTAGATAGTTTTCTAAAAATCATCAATGCAGCTGAAAAAAACGAAATAGAGAAAGATAAAAAGCAAGAAATCATTGAAGAAGAGCAAAAAGAAAATCCTGACAGTGCAGATCATTCGTATACCCTTGTTGCTGTAACAGCATGTCCTGCAGGTTTATCCCATACATATATGGCTGCCGAAGCTTTAGAAAATAAGGCTAAAGAAATGGGTATCACCATCAAAGTTGAAACAGATGGTGCAGCAGGTAACAGAAACAGACTTCTTCCTGAAGATATTGCAAAATCAAAAGGTGTAATTGTTGCTGCAGATAGAATCGTTGACATGGATCGATTCATCGGTAAGCCTCTAGTTCGTGTAGGTGTTGTTGATGGTGTTCGTCGTCCGCAGGAGCTAATTGAACAGGCTTTAGATCCAAAATGTCCTCGATATCAGACAGGCGTAATAAACAGCTCATCATCATTATTTATGAGATTGTATCGTCATCTTATGAGCGGTATGACTTATATTATGCCTATTGTTGCTTGTGCTGGTATATTATCTGCTCTTGCTAGATTTGAGCTTATTCAGGGAACACAAATAGGCTTTTTCCTAGATAGAATTGGATACAGTGTTGGTACATTACTATTCCCGATTCTTTCAGCATTTATTGCATTCTCCATTCGAGGCAGAACAGCTTTAGTTGCAGGTTTTGCCGGTGGTGTAATGGCTGATCTAGGCTCCTCTGGTGTAATTGGTGCAGTTATAAATGGATTTATTGCAGGTGGAGTGTCGTTGCTTGTTACGAATTTTGCATCGAAGTTCCTGCGAGGTCATGATGCCATTGTTGGTTTGCTCCTATATCCAGTCACGGGATCACTGTTTACATCAGCAATAGCTCTGTTCTTTACAAATATACCTGCTGAATTAATTAATACATATATTCAGAATTTTATCCAGGAGTCTCCAACATCAATTCTCGTTGTAGTTGGTGCTATTCTTGGAGGTATGATGTCAGCAGATATGGGTGGTCCTTTCAATAAGGTTGCTTATGCTGTTGGTGTTCTTTTATTAGCTGACTGTATTCCTGAACTAGGTCCTGGTGGCCTTATTATGGCAAGTGTAATGGCAGGAGGCATGGTTCCACCATTAGCAGCGGGTATTTCTTGTGCTCTTATTCCTCAGGTATACTCTGACAGTGAAAAGAAACATGCATTGTCTGCTATCGGAAAAGGATGTGTATTTATTACAGAGGGGGTAATTCCATTCTTATCTGTTGATATGTTAAAGATGAAGATTGCATGTATTATTTCATCTGCAACAGCTGGTGCACTGTCAATGTATTTTAGATCTTCTGCATGTGCCCCACATGGTGGCATTTTTGTAATCCCATTATTTGAAAATGTAATTGGATATGCGATTGCATTAGGAATAGCATCAACTGTAGGTGCATTCTTATTTGCACTGATTCATTTGTACCATCAGAAGAAAGAAAAATAACTTTTATTCTTCTTCAGAATCAATTTCTTCTAGATTTGAAAGAACGCTGTTTAAGCGTTCTTTTAATGTCTGCATTATTTCTTTGTGATGCTGGTTTTCTTCTTTTAAAAGAATAAATTCTTTTTGTAATGAGTTAAATTCTTTTTGCTTATCTAAAAAACTCTTTTGCAACTCATTATAGTCGTTAACAAGTTTTTCAAATGTTTCAGTAACCTTTTCAATTTCGTTGAAAAGGCACTGTTCTTTGCGATTTAACTCTTTACCCATTAAAGAATGTACCTGCTTACATCTTCATTTTCTACAATATCTGATAGATGTTCATCAACATAAGCATCATCAATGACAACGGTGCTACCAGCATTCTCGCTAGCATTGAATGAAATCTCCTCTAGAATTTTTTCCATTAGAGTATGAAGACGTCGTGCACCAATATTCTCTGTTTTCTCATTTACTTTAAATGCATCCTCAGCAATACGCTTGATAGCACTGTCTTCAAATTTGATATCGACATTTTCTGTTGCAAGAAGCATCTGGTACTGTTTTGTTAGACTGTTATGAGGTTCTTTAAGAATCTTTTCAAAATCATCAGCACTCAGTGGATTGAGTTCAACTCTGATTGGAAGTCTTCCTTGAAGTTCAGGAATAAGATCAGATGGTTTTGACATTTGGAAAGCACCTGATGCGATGAAGAGAACATGATCTGTCTTTATCATACCGTATTTAGTATTAACAGCAGAGCCTTCAATCAGAGGAAGAAGATCTCTTTGAACGCCCTGTCTTGAAACAACGCCTCGGTCCTGTCCTTCCTGACAGATTTTGTCTATTTCATCAATGAATACTATACCGTTGTTTTCGGCAAGTTCAATAGCTTTTGATTTTAAATCATCATTCTGAGTAAGCTTTGATGCTTCTTCTTCAGTCAGAATCTTTAGTGCATCCTTAATTTTCATTTTCTTCAATGACTTTTTATTTGCTGTCATTGAATCAAAAATTGACTGAAGCTGATCGTTAATATCATCCATTCCAGGAGCTCCGCCGATAACATTAACGGTAGGGCTCTTATCAAAAATCTCAATTTCGATTTCTCGATCATCTAAAGCATGTTCTCTTAGCTTCTTTCTTAACATCTGTCTTGCAGATGAGTTTTCTTTTTCATCCTCTGTTGCACTAGGTGTTAAAAGAAGAATATCTAAGATCCTTTCTTCAGCTGCGTCTTCTGCCTTAGATTTATTTAAGTTGAAAGCTTCCTCTTTAACTAGCTTCATTGATACTTCAGCAAGTTCACGGATAATTGATTCTACATCTTTTCCAACATAGCCAACTTCAGTATATTTAGTTGCTTCAACTTTAACAAAAGGAGCATGTGCAAGTTTTGCTAGGCGGCGAGCAATTTCGGTTTTACCAACGCCAGTAGGACCAATCATAAGAATGTTCTTTGGAACAATCTC